>JAQUAD010000098.1 GCA_028687425.1 Sideroxydans sp. | reverse complement strand
GTAGCGGAATCCTTGTGTCGATTTTAACATTTCCATAATATTGGAAATGTAGAATCATGAGCGGGAGGTAGCAATGCAGATCGGGATCGCAGTGACGGCCTTGGCAGCGCTGGCGCAGGAGACGCGTCTTTCGCTGTTCCGCTTGCTGGTGCAGGCGGGCAAAAGCGGTCTGGCGGCAGGCGCGTTGGGCGAACGGTTGGGCATTCCGCCGGCGACCTTGTCGTTCCACCTGAAGACCTTGGCGCAGGCCGGGCTGGTCAAGTCGCGTACCGAAGGACGTTTCGTGATCTATCGTGCGAACTATCCGCAGATGGACAAGCTGATCGCCTATCTCACCGAACATTGTTGCGCGGGCGACGCCGCGCAATGTGCACCCATCAACAAGTGTTGAAACATCCAGACAAGGAAGACCATGAGCGAAAAGACTTACAACGTATTGATCCTGTGCACCGGCAATTCCGCGCGCAGCATCCTGGGCGAAGTGCTGTTCAACCATCTGGGCAAGGGGCGCTTCAAGGCGTACAGCGCGGGCAGCAAACCGGCGGGACGCGTCAATCCGGGGGCTGAAGAATGGTTGCAGGCTAACGGTTTCAGCATGGCGGGTCTGCGCAGCAAGAGCTGGGACGAGTTCGCCGCCCCTGACGCGCCGCAGTTCGATTTCATCTTCACCGTGTGCGACAACGCGGCCGGCGAAGTGTGTCCGATCTGGCCAGGCCATCCGATGACCGCACACTGGGGCATCCCCGATCCGGCGCATATCGCAGGCGACGAGGCGCGCCGCGCTGCCTTCAACCAGGCGGCACGCCAGTTGGCGACGCGTATCGAATTGTTCTTGCAGTTGCCGTTCGACAAGCTGGACAAGCTGGCGCTGAAGGAAAAGATGGCCGAGATCGGCCGCATCGAGGATTGAGGCAAGGCGGATCAAAACGATGAACCTGTTCGAGCGTTATCTCACCCTGTGGGTGTTTCTGTGCATCATCATCGGTGTGCTGCTGGGGCAGGCGCTGCCCGCGCCGTTCCACTGGCTGGGCGGGCTGGAGATCGCCCGCGTCAATCTCCCGGTCGGCCTGCTGATCTGGGTGATGATCGTGCCCATGCTGTTGCGCATCGACTTCGGTGCGCTGCACCAGGTACGCCGTCACTGGCGCGGCATCGGCGTCACGCTGTTCATCAACTGGGCGGTGAAGCCGTTCTCCATGGCCTTGTTGGGCTGGTTGTTCATCCGCCACTTTTTCGCACCTTACCTGCCGACGGAACAGATCGACAGCTACATCGCCGGACTGGTGTTGCTGGCCGCCGCACCGTGCACCGCGATGGTGTTCGTGTGGAGCAGGCTGGTGAATGGCGAACCGTTGTTCACCCTGTCGCAGGTCGCGCTCAACGACACCATCATGGTGTTTGCCTTCGCCCCCATCGTGGCCTTGCTGCTGGGGCTGTCGTCCATCATCGTGCCGTGGGATACGCTGCTGACTTCCGTCGCACTCTACATCGTGCTGCCGGTGTTGCTGGCGCAAGCCTGGCGCAAGGCATTGCTGAAGCGCGGCGAAGCGACCTTGCTGCGCACCCTGGAAAAACTCGGCCCGCTCTCCATCGCTGCATTGTTGCTGACGCTGGTGTTGCTGTTCGCCTTCCAGGGCAAAGCCATCGTCGAGCAGCCGCTGGTCATTCTGATGCTGGCCGTGCCCATCACCATCCAGGTGTATTTCAATTCCAGCGTGGCCTACTGGCTCAATCGCCGCTTTGGTGAAGCGCATTGCGTGGCCGGGCCTTCCGCGCTGATCGGTGCCTCCAATTTCTTTGAATTGGCCGTGGCCGCCGCCATCAGTCTGTTCGGCTTCGAATCTGGTGCAGCACTGGCGACGGTGGTCGGCGTGCTGATCGAAGTGCCGGTGATGTTGAGCGTGGTGTATCTGGTGAAACGCAGCCAGGGCTGGTACGAAAAAGACGCCGCATAAACGGCGTTAAGACTGCACCACCATCGCGTGGTGCAGTCCGCAGGCTACTTCAACGGCAGATACACATCCGTCAGCAACTCGTGCTCCGGCGTGTCGGGCATCAGGTTCAGATAGTGGAAGAACAGCGGGAAATCGCGCAGCTCTTCGCCGCTGTCCGGCAACCAGTCGCGGTACAGGTAATAAGCCGCTTCACCGATGCGCTGATGCGAACCGCGATGCCGTACCACCGCGCAGCGACCGGCGGGGATGCATTTGTTGACCACCCCTTGCGGATTGGCGGGCACGGCCTCGTCCACCGAGCCGCAGATGTCGAAGCGGAAATCTGCCGGAGGCGTGGTATCCGGATTGTCGTAGACGATGCCGAAGGTATCGCTGGTCTGTATCGGCGACAGGCCGCTCGTCTTGCGCCAGTCGATGAATATCTTCACCGAATCGTTGACTAGGTCGGGTGGGCCGCGATGTTCCAGCACTGCGATGGGGGTCTCCTCGAATTCCCAGATCTTCACTTCCATGTGTGTACTCCTGTCTATATTGGGGAACCGGTAGCGCTCGTTCCACGGTTGCCATTTCGGTTGCAGCCTGAATTCCGTCGGGGTCTGGCCGAAGGTGTTCTTGAACGCGCGCGAGAACGATTCCGGGTTCTCGAAACCGGCATCCAGCGCAATGTCGGTGATCCGTTCCAGCGGGCTGAAGACCAGCCGGTAAGAGGCCCGCTTCAAACGCATCAACTGGATGTAACGCATGACACTGATGCCGCAGTAATCGGAGAACTGACGGTGGAAATGGAACTTCGAAAAATGCGCGACCTGGCTCAACTGTTCCACCGACAACGCTTCGTCCAGATGGTGGTCGATGTAGTCGAACACCTTCTTGAAACGTGCCGCGTACAAGTCTGCTCTCGATGTATTCACTGTCGTATCTCCTTGGGACGGCAAGATACCGGCTGCATGAAAAACTGGCCTGACCGGGATTGCGCATCTTCGCGCTGAACGTCCGGGCCACCGCTCAATCGGCGCGGATGGCCACTGTCGCGAAGCCACCATGGTGCATCACCTCCCGCAGCAGGAGCAGCTTCAGCACCGATAGCGGTGCTGTCGATACCGGCTGCAGTCTGGCAGGGGAACCACTGGCGACATCGGCGAGATGATTGAACTGGGTCTCTATCGCAGCCACAGGGACCGGCTCACCTGCGCCTGCGAGACCGCGCAGGATGTCGCTCCACTCGGCTGCGGCAACCACAAGATCGTATCCGTCCGGCAGGGCGCGCAGTGCGGGCATGAGCAGGTCTTCGATTGCCGCGATCCCCGCTTCGACCGTGGCGGCCGTGAGCGGCCCCTGCGCTAGCAGGCTGTGCACGCCGGCAAGCGATCTCACTGGAATGCGCTGTCCGGTCCGCGTGCCAGACAGGACGCGAAAGGAAAAGGCACTGTCTGCCATATGCAACTCGATGGTATTCATAGGCTGATGACGCCGCATGGATCGGCAGTCATGGTAGCAAGGCTGGCACCGAAGAGGCGGCCTGTATTCGATGCAACTGCCTCGGCTTGATCGCTTGCAGGTGCCGAAGGTGCCGACTCCGGCACGTTCAACCGATCGGTGGGGCAGGGGGGGGGCTGCGCTTCCCTCATCCTGCCAGGCTGACGGAACCGTGGTCCGTCCCGCATGGTTACGGTAGCATTGCCGCCCGTTTTCCATCGGTCCCACTCAGGCCCCTTCCCTCCATGTCTGTTGCAGCTCCCGCCCGCGCCTGCGGCATCGATTTCGGTACCTCCAATTCCACGGCCGGCTGGCTGCGACCTGATCACGCGCCCTTGCTGGCGCTGGAAGATGGCAAAGTCACCTTGCCTTCGGTGATCTTCTTCAACGCCGACGAGAACTCGGTCAGTGTCGGCCGCGCCGGCCTCAACGAATATCTGGAAGGCTATGAAGGCCGCCTGATGCGCGCCTTGAAGAGCCTGCTCGGCAGCAGCCTGATGGAAGGCAAGACCGAGG
>JAQUAD010000057.1 GCA_028687425.1 Sideroxydans sp. | reverse complement strand
CCCGGCGCAGATCGACCGCTATGACCGTCAGCGCAATATCACCTTCGAGATCGAACTGGCCGGTCAGCCTCTGGGCGAGGTGCAGCAGGCGGTTGCTGCGCTGCCTTCCATCAAGAACATGCCCAAAGGGGTGGAGATGGCGGCGATCGGCGACGCGGAAGCGATGAATGAATTGTTTGCCAGCTTCGGTCTGGCCATGTTCACCGGGGTGATGTGCATCTACTTCGTGCTGGTGCTGCTGTTCAAGGACTTCATGCAGCCGGCAACCATCCTGTGGGCGCTGATCCTGTCCATCCCGGGGGCGTTCCTGGCGCTGTTCCTGACGCGTTCCGCCATCTCCATGCCTTCCATGATCGGGCTCATCATGTTGATGGGCATCGCGACCAAGAATTCCATCCTGTTGGTGGAATACGCGATCGTTTCCAGACGAGAGCGAGGCATGAGCCGCGCTGAGGCGCTGCTGGACGCCTGTCGCAAACGCGTCCGTCCGATCGTGATGACCACGCTGGCCATGGCGGCCGGCATGATGCCGGTGGCACTGGACATGGGGATGGGGGACGGCAGTTTCCGCAGCCCGATGGCAATCGTGGTGATCGGCGGATTGATCACTTCTACGTTCCTCAGCCTGCTGGTGATCCCGGTCGTGTTCACCTATGTGGATGACGGGATCGAATGGTTGCGCAGGATGGTGAACAAGTTGCGGCGGCCTTCGGCACCCGCAGGCGAAGCAAAGGCAGGTTGAGGGTGATAGGGGGTGTTGCTATACTCCCGCGCGATATGGCCCGCCGGACGGCAATACACAGAACAAGGAGAGAGTAATGAATCTGGAACAAGCACGTTTCAACATGATCGAGCAGCAGATCCGCCCATGGGATGTACTCGATCCCCGCGTCCTGGAACTGCTAAAGGTGGTGCGCCGCGAACAGTTCGTGCCGGCTGACAGCAAGGGTCTGGCCTTTGCGGATACCGAGATCGCGCTGGGTCATGAGGCGAGCATGTGGCAGCCGAAGATCGAGGCGCGCGCAGTGCAGGCGCTGGCCTTGCTGCCGACCGACAATGTGCTGGAGATCGGTACCGGCAGCGGCCATGTGACCGCATTGCTGGCGCGTCTGTCCGCGCAGGTGACCAGCGTCGAGATCGTGCCGGAACTGAGCGCCCTGGCATCGCGCAATCTGGCCACCCACAACATCGATAACGTGACACTGCAAGTGGGCGATGCATCGCATGGCTGGGGCGAAGCCGAGTACGACGCCATCATCCTCACGGCATCGGTGCCGATGGTGCCGGAAGCATACAAGCAGCAACTGAAGGTCGGTGGCCGGCTGTTCGTGATCGTCGGCGATGCGCCGGCGATGCATGCGCAGCTGATCACACGTACCGCTGCCGATGCTTTCGAAACCAAGGTTTTGTTTGAAACTGTGGTTGCGCCGC
Organism: Sideroxydans sp.; assembly: GCA_028687425.1. Lineage (GTDB taxonomy): Bacteria > Pseudomonadota > Gammaproteobacteria > Burkholderiales > Gallionellaceae > Sideroxyarcus. Next base: position 15,338 of record JAQUAD010000057.1, on the reverse strand, counting down.
TGCGCAACGCTGCACAGCCGCAACGTTTCGTTTTCTGAAGTCGACTGATCTCATATGCTTGCCTCGATTGAGGCAAACATATAATATTAGCCAATTCTAATATTCTAATGGAGTAGCACATGAAACCGTCCAGAACCCTATTGAGCGCGATGTTGGCAGCGATGTTCGTCGCGCCTGCTTCGGCGGCAGATCTGATCGACATCTATCGCGCCGCCCAGACTCAGGACGCGGTGTTTGCGGCCGCACGCGCTGCACAGCAGGCCGGTCAGGAGAAACTGAGCCAGGGACGGGCGTTGCTGCTGCCGAGTGTGAATCTGAATGCGAATACGGCATACAACGACGTCAACGCGCCCTATGGCGCGAACAAGTACAACAGCCACGGCTATGGTGTGACGGTCACGCAGCCGTTGTTCCGCGAACAGAACTGGGCCATGTACAACCAGTCCGAACTGCAGGTCGTCATTTCCGATGCGCAGTTCAAGGCCGCGCAGCAGGACATCATCCTGCGCAGTGCGCAAACCTATTTCGACGTGCTGATCGCACAGGACACGGTGCAGCTGATAGACGCGCAGAAGTCCGCCATCGCACAGCAACTGGAGCAGGCCAAGCGCAATTTCGAAGTCGGCACAGCGACCATCACCGACACTTATGAAGCGCAGGCCCGCTACGACCTGATCCTGGCGCAGGAACTTGCCGCCGCCAGCGATCTGGAAGTGAAGCAGCGCGATCTGCAGCAGCTCATCAATGCCGACCTGCCTGCGCTGAACGTGCTCGGCGAGGGATTCAAACCGACGGCGGCCGAGCCGGCTGACGTGCAAAAATGGGTAGAAGAAGCTCAGCTGCACAACGTGCAAGTGCAGATCGCCGAAGCGGCCTACGCACTTGCGGACGAAGAAGTCGCGCGCAGCCGCGGCGGCCATCTGCCGACTCTGGATCTGGTTGGCAGCTATTCCAAGAACACCGGTTGTGCATTCACCAGCTGCGGTGAAACGCGCAGCAGTTCGGTCGGTCTGCAGTTGAATATGCCCCTGTTCCAGGGCGGTGCGACCCAGTCCCAATGGCGTGAAGCGGATGCGAACCGTGAAAAGGCCAAGCAAGATCTGGAAAATGCCCGCCGTACAGTGGCGGTGCAGACTCGCCAGGCCTATCTGGGCGTAGCGACCGGTATTGCGCAGGTACAGGCGCTGCAACAGGCTTTGAAGTCGAGCGAGAGTCTGCTGGCTGCCAGCAAACTGGGACAGGAAGTCGGCGTGCGTACCAGCCTCGACGTGCTGAACGCGCAACAACAGATGTATTCGACAAGACGTGACCTGTATCAGGCGCAGTACAACTATCTGGTAAGCCACCTGCGTCTGAAGGCTGCCGCCGGGAAGTTGCAGGAAGCGGATCTGCTGCAGGTCAATCAGGCGCTGCACTGATCTATATGCATCAGGCCGGACGCAATCGGCCTGATGACTGGCATCAATTCAAATGCGGCTGGGTGTAGAGCAGGCGGATGCACTCAGCCAGCCCCTCCTGCCATGGCGGCAGATACAATCCGAAGGCTTCCTTGATCTTGTGCGTGTCCAGCGCGGAATTGGCCGGTCGTGGCGCGGGCAGGGGATAGCCGCTGGTTGGGATGCCATCGATGGTTAATGTTTTGTCACGCAGGGCTTCGTCATACTGTCTGGCAAGGCGCACGATCTCCTCTGCATACTGATGCCAGCTGGTTCGTCCGGCTGCGGTCAGGTGATACAGGCCATAGCGACTTTCATCAAACCCTGCCGCGCCAGATCGCTGCAAGATCTGCGCAGTTGAATCGGCCAGCAAGCGTGCGCTGGTCGGCGCACCGAACTGGTCGGCGACGATGCGCAGCGCATCACGCTCCCTTGCCAGACGCAGCACGGTCTTTACAAAATTCCCGCCATGCACGCCGTAGACCCAGCTGGTGCGCAGGATGAAGTGTTTGCAGGCAACCGCGCGTATCGCCTCCTCTCCGGCAAGCTTAGTCTTGCCATAGACGCTCTGCGGATCTGTGCTGTCGGTCTCGGAATAAGGGCCGGACTTGCTGCCGTTGAAAACGTAATCGGTCGAGAAATGTATCAGCAGCGCATCGAGCTTGCGTGCTTCTTCAGCCAGCACGCCCGGCGCGATGCCATTCACCGCCATGGCCAATTCGGGCTCGGACTCTGCCTTGTCCACCGCAGTATAGGCGGCGGGGTTGATGATGATGTCAGGTCGATAACGCTGGATTGCAGCCCGGATGGCATCGGGATTGGCCAGGTCGAACTGCTCCCGGGTCAATGGGATGACGTGCCCGATGGCTGGCAGCACACGTTGCAATTCCCAGCCGACTTGGCCGTTGACGCCTGTGATAAGGATGGTCTTCAAGCGAACACTTCCGCTTCACTCAGCAACTTGCCTAGCGCGTCCTTGCCGGAAAGCATGGGCTTGTCGGCAAGCGGCCAATCGATGGCAAGGGCAGGGTCGTTCCAGAGTATGCAACGCTCGTGCTCCGGCGCCCAATAATCTGTGGCTTTGTACAAGAACTCGGCATGTTCCGAGATAACCAGGAAGCCATGGGCGAAACCCTCAGGGATCCACAACATGCGTTTGTTATCGGCACTGAGGTTGATGCAGACGGATTGTCCGAAGGTGGGTGAGCTGCTGCGGATATCCACAGCGACATCGAATACCTCGCCGGCAGTCACGCGCACCAGCTTGCCCTGCGTCTGCTGCACCTGGTAGTGCAGGCCGCGCAGGACGCCTTTGGCAGAACGTGAATGGTTGTCCTGCACGAATTGCACAGAACGTCCGACAAGCTGCTCGAACTTGCGCTCGTTATAGCTCTCATAGAAGAAGCCGCGAGCGTCACCGTACACATCGGGCTCGATGATCAGCACGTCCGGGATGGCGGTGGAGAGTACTTTCATGTCAGAACTTCTCTTTCAGGATGGACAGCAGATATTGCCCATAGTTGTTCTTGGCAAGCGGCGTTGCCAGCGCCTCAAGTTGCTGTCGCGTGATGTAGCCGCGACGATAAGCGATCTCCTCGGGACAGGCGATCACCAGCCCTTGCCGTTTCTGCAGCGTCTGGATGAACAAGGAGGCATCCATCAGTGAGTCATGCGTGCCCGTATCCAGCCAGGCGCTGCCGCGCCCGAATACTCTTACATCGAGTTTGCCGCGCTCGAGATAGATCTGGTTGACCGTGGTGATCTCGAGTTCGCCGCGGGCCGAAGGCTTGATGGACTTGGCGATGCTGACGACTTCATTGTCATAAAAGTACAGGCCGGTGACAGCGTAGTTCGATTTCGGAACCTGCGGCTTCTCTTCAATGCTCAGTGCCTGACCCTTGCTGTCAAAATCAACGACGCCATAACGTTCCGGGTCGGTAACGCGATAGGCAAAAACAGTTCCGCCTTCCTGCTTGCTGGAAGCGGCAGTCAGCAATTGTTCGAATCCGTGACCATAGAAGATGTTGTCACCCAGCACGAGCGCGCAACTGTCGTTGCCGATGAAATCCTCGCCGATGATGAAAGCCTGTGCCAGGCCATCGGGAGAGGGCTGGACTGCATACGACAACTTGATGCCCCACTGATCACCATCCCCCAATAACTGTTCGAAGCGCGGCGTATCCTGCGGCGTGGAGATGATGAGAATATCCTTTATGCCGGCCAGCATCAGCGTAGTCAGCGGATAGTAGATCATCGGCTTGTCATAGATAGGCAGCAGCTGTTTGGAAACAGGGAGCGTCACCGGATACAGGCGCGTGCCGGAGCCGCCGGCGAGGATGATGCCTTTCATGTTGCACTCCTGTTCGTATAGTTCTGCGCCACCCAATGCTGGTAATCGCCACTGGTCACACCCTGCACCCAATCAGTGTTCGAGAGATACCACTCGACGGTTTTTCGCAGGCCGGATTCGAAAGTCTCAAGGGGTTTCCAGCCCAGGTCTTTGGCAATCTTGCTGGCATCGATCGCGTAGCGCATGTCATGCCCGGGGCGATCCGTCACATAAGTAATGAGCTGATTGTGCGGTGCACCTTGCGGATGAAGCTCGTCCAGAATGGCGCAGATGGACTGCACGACTTCCAGATTGGTCTTCTCATTCCAGCCGCCGATGTTGTACGTCTCGCCCGGGATGCCTTTATCCAGCACCAGCCGCAATGCGCGCGCATGGTCGTCCACATACAGCCAGTCGCGGATGTTGTCGCCCTTGCCATAGATGGGCAAAGGCTTGCCGTTGACGGCATTCAGGATCACCAGCGGGATGAGCTTCTCGGGAAAGTGAAAGGGGCCGTAGTTGTTGGAACAGTTGGTGGTCACAACCGGCAGGCCATAGGTGTGATGCCAGGCCCGTACCAGATGGTCGCTGGATGCCTTGCTTGCCGAATAGGGTGAATTGGGCTCGTATGCCGTCTCTTCAGTAAAGAAACCCTGTGCTCCCAAGCTGCCATAAACCTCGTCGGTGGAGATGTGATGAAAGCGGAAGTCGGCTTTCCTTGCGCCATCAAGCGATGCCCAGTGACTGCGTGCCGCTTCCAGCAACGTATAGGTGCCTACGATATTGGTCTGGATGAACTCGGCCGGACCGCTGATCGAGCGGTCCACATGCGATTCGGCAGCCAGGTGCATCACCGCGTCAGGCTGGTGATCGCGGAACAGGCGCGCCACCTCGGCAGCATCGCAGATGTCGACTTTCTCAAAGGCGTAACGTGGATTGCTCGACACCGAGACCAGTGACTGCAGGTTGCCGGCATAGGTCAGCTTGTCGACGTTGACGACATGGCAATCTGTATCGTTGATGAATTGGCGCACAACCGCTGATCCGATGAATCCGGCACCGCCGGTGATGAGTATTTTTTTCATGCGATTGATTTTACCTGAAACGATCATGAACGCTTACTAGAGCCATGCGAAAGGGCATCCTCTACGAAGCTGACTGCACGTGCAGTGGCACCCTGGTTGCGGCTTACAAAATGCTCTCCGCAACGTCCCATCTCAAGTATGCGTTGCGGATCCCGCAGCAGATCAGCCATCCGGTGCACCAATTCAAATGCATCAGGGACACGCAAGGCTGCACCGTCCGCAATGGACAGATCCGTGACTTGAGAGAAATTGAAGGTGTGCGGCCCTATCAGCACAGGCTTGCCGACAGCACAGGCTTCGATCAGGTTTTGCCCGCCCAAAGGCAATAAGCTGCCGCCGATGAACGCGATGTCGCAGGCGGCATAATAGGCGAACAATTCGCCCATGCTGTCGCCAAGTACGATCTGTGTCTCAGGCAAGATCGCAGTATCGTCACTGCGGCGCTGCATGCGGAAACCATGCAGCTCGATCAGGTTCGCTACTTCGTCGAAGCGTTGCGGATGACGCGGGACGATGATGGTGAGCAGGTTACTGACGCTGGCCTGATGCAGTGCCTCCAGCAGCAATGCTTCTTCACCTTCTCGCGTGCTGGCGGCAAGAAATATCGGCCGCGTTCTGCCGAACCTGTCGCGCAAAGCCTCGCCGGCCTGCAGCTGGCTGGCAGGAGGGGTGATGTCAAACTTCAGATTACCCATGACTGGCACGGCATGCCCGCAGAGTGAAGACAAGCGTTCGGCATCGGAGTCCGATTGGGCGGCAATGAGTGCGAAATCATGCAGCCCGTCATGAACCAGACGGGGGAAGCGCGCATATTTGCGGGCGGAGCGTTCAGACAAACGCGCATTGAGCAGCAAAAGAGGCACGTGCATACGGCGCCCCTCATGAATCAGGTTGAACCACACCTCGGTTTCCAGCAGTACGCCTGCCCGGGGCCGGAAATGCTTCAGGAAACGACGCACTGCGAAAGGATAGTCATAAGGCAGGTAGATACGCAGTACTTGATCACCATATAGCTGTTCGCTGGCGGCACGGCCGGTTGGTGTCGTGTGCGTAAGCAGGATCTGGTGGTCTGGATAACGGCCAAGCAAGGACTTGATCAAAGTGGCGGCTGCCCTGGTCTCGCCGACTGAGACAGTGTGTAGCCATATCACCGGCTTGTCGCAGCTGATCTTGTAATGGCCAAACCGCTCGCTGATATGCAGCAAATATTCAGGCTGCTTGCGGCTTCGCCACCATAGATGGGCAAGAGCATAAGGCAGGAGCAGCCACAGCAGGAGGGTGTAAGCGTGGCGGTTATCCAGGAGTCTCATGCGAGGCTCCCGAGTACGCGCGTAAGTTGCTGCATGACATCTTCCACTTCGATCAGCGCCATTGCCCCTGGGTGATGAACGCGGGTGTTCCACGGGAGTGAGTCAGGATCCTTGCCCAGGAATTCACGGGCAGCTTCAGGATATCGGTCGATGCAGTAATCAGTTTGCTGATATGGGCCCGTGAGCCGGGAAGGGGCGACGGCATATAGCCCGATCACCGGGGTGTTGACCGCGCGCGCCAAATGTACGGCTGCAGTATCGGGGGCAATGAGTACATCCGCTTCCTGAAGCACGGCTGCGAGTTGCTTGGGGGTTGTTCGGCCGCAGAGGTTCAAGGTGTGTCGCGGTGCGATCTGCGCGAGTTTTTCGCAAAGCGCACGTTCATCAGCATTGTTGCCGCCGGTAATGACGAAGCCGCAATCAAAGTACTTCACTGCCTGGGAAATCAGTTTGGTGTAGCGGGAGGGCAGCCAGTTGCGCTCCTGCTTGCTTGAAACAGGGTGCAGTGCGACCAGCGGTCTTGGCAACGTAGCCAGTTGCTCTTTTGACCATGAGAGATCAGGCGCCGTGAGAGGAATGCCCCATTCCGCGTTGGCAGGCTTCCCGGTCAGCGTGCTCACGAATGCCAGGAAGCTATCCACCAAATGCGAGTCGGAAAAGGGGATGCGCTGATTGCAGAATAGCCATTGCAGCTCGCGCGCGCGGGTGCGATCGAAACCGATCTTGACGGGTGCGCGCAAAGCGGGATAGAGCAGGTTGATGCGCAGATTGGCCTGCATCGCCAGAACGACATCGAAATGCTGATTCGCAAAGCGTCGATAGAAGGTGCGATAGTCTGAAAGCGTGCGTGGCTTATCTACCACGATAAATTCAACGCCCTCCAGGCCCTTCAATAATGAGTGAGCCAGTGGGCTGGTGATCCACGTGATCGAGGCATTCGGGATCGCGCTACGCAGTGCATTGACCGCGGCAGCGACCATAACCACATCGCCCAGCGCAGAAAATCGGACTATGGCGAGATGTAGGGTAGGTGCGCTCGAATTGCTCACGGTCACAATATTGAATGGACAGGAGGATATTGTAGCGAAATCGGGGGCTATGGCTTGGCGCGTCTTATATGCAATCGGCGCAAGCAGGGCAAGATCAACATCTGCCTGATGCTCAGCCTGTCCGGATCAGCCATCTGCCTGCGGCAGGCCCGGTTGCGCCAACGCGCTGGAAAACCACAGAACATTTGTTTGTTGGGATGATTTCAAAATGACAGTGCTAAAATCCGGCGCGAACTTGGTTGGTGTCCACTTTATAACTTGCAGCAAGGGCTGCAAGTGACCACCGAGCGGTATCGAGAAAATGCCTGGACTCTCCGTCATCCTCATCACAAAGAATGAAGCCGCCAACATCCGTGCCTGCCTTGAATCGGTGGCCTGGGCGGACGAGCGCATCGTAGTCGACTCCGGCAGCAGCGACGACACAGTCGCCATTGCACGCAGCATGGGAGCGCAGGTGTATGGACATGACTGGCCAGGTTTCGGCCCGCAAAAGAACCGTGCGCTTGGTTATGCCACCGGCGACTGGGTATTCTCCATCGATGCGGACGAGCGCGTGACAGCGGAACTGCGCGCCGAGCTGGAGCAAGCCATGCGTGAGGGCGCGGCAGAGGGTTACTACTGCCCGCGCCTGTCGCAATTCTGCGGTACGTTCATCCATCACAGCGGCTGGTATCCAGACTATGTGCTGCGTCTGTTCAAGCGCGGCAAAGGCCGGTTCTCCGACAGCCTGGTGCACGAGAGCGTGCAACTGCAGGGGCGCAGTGCCAAGCTGCGCTCACCGTTGTTGCATTACAGCTATCTGGATCGCGCGGATGTTGAACGCAAGGTGCTGCATTACTCTGATGCCGCCGCGCAGCAGATGCATGCCGCAGGCAAACGTACCACCTTGCAGCGGGCTGCGCTCAGTGCAACGTGGGCATTTGTACGCACCTGGATCATTCGGCTGGGGGTGCTGGATGGGCGGGCAGGGTGGGGCATCGCCATGATGAACGCGCGCACTACTTGGCTCAAATACCGCAAACTGGCAAAGCTCAACACAGCAAATGATTAACCCAGCGCGCGCTTGATGCGGCTGCGCAGCAACTGCCAGCGTAGTTCGCTTGTGTCATCCGGTTCGTCCAGCTTGATTACCCGCGCTGGCTGACCGCGTCGCAAGTAATAGCGGTCGAATACCGACTGGCGCATGCCCCACTTCATCAGGAATTGTCGCCCGCCGTCGTTTTTCTTCACCTTACCGGTGGACTTGCACTGGAAGTGATACACAAAGGAGTTGCCCACGCCGAGGAACACACGGCAACCTGCATGCCATAGCTTCATCGAGAAATCATTGTCACTGCTCATGCCCGGCGAGAATTCGCTGCTGTAGCCGCCCACCTTGAACCACCAGCGTTTGCTGACCAGCGTCGGCGGCCAGGTCGCGCCCAGCCAATCCGGCTTGCGCATATTCGGCAGATCGGCCAGCAGACGCGCTTCATCGAAAGTGTGCGCCTCGGTGCCATAGTCGCCTACCACCACACACGGATTGTTCGTCGCGCGGGGTTCGATCATGGTGCCGGAGAGCATGAACAGGTCGGTGTCGAGTTGCTTGAGCTTGTCTGCCAGCGCCGTATCCCAGCCGGGGCAGCAATACATGTCGTCATTCAGATACAAGATGTAATCCTGCGTAGCATGCATGGCCGCTTCATTCACCGCCAGGCAGATGCCGATGTTGTCCGGTGAGGAGGTGTGCGTAATGCCTTGCTCGCGCACCCATGCCAGCGAACCGTCGCTGCCGTCGTTCACATGCACGATGATCTGGTGGGCGAAGGCTGAGTTGTCGCGGATGCTGCGTACGCAAAGTTGCAACAGCGCGAGGTTGTTCCAGGTGGGGATGATGATGGAGAACATGTTCGGTCCTGTCAGTGGGTCGGTTTGCGGGCGCGGATCAGCACGTTCTGACCAGTGTGCGGCTCATCATGCTGGGTAGAGAATTCATGCATTTCCTTGCGATAGCTCCAGAGCAGCATGGCCAGTTTGCCAAGCCAGGATCGGCTGCTGCCTTGCAGTATTTCGCGGCTGACGCGGTATACCACGGCGGAACCGGCGGAATATGTGGTGGCCTCGGGCACCTCGAATCCAGCTTGCCGAGTCAGGTTGCGTAAAGCATCTACGGTGAATAGATGCAGGTGTCGGGGGGCCTCCCAGCCGCGCCAACTGGCACCGAACTCTGTGGCGCCGATGCTGTGCGCATTGGGGGTGGTCATCACCAGCAGTCCGCCCGGCTTCAGGATGCGCAGGCACTCACGTAAAGTGGCCTTGGGGTCGTAAAGGTGCTCGATGGCCTGACTCATCGTGATCGCATCAAAACTGTTGTCTGCCAGATCGCACTGGGGCAGGTCGCCGACATGCACCTTGATACCGTAGCGGGAAGCAACACGTTGCGCAGCCTGCGCGTCGAAATCCGTACCTTCTACCTGCCAGCCGCGTTTCTTCATGCGATTGAGCAGGCGGCCGCCACCGCAGCCTACATCCAGCAACTTGCCGATCGGCTCTTCTCCCAGCGTCATGAAACGCAGGTAATCAGCCTCGCGTTTCATGCCATTGGCGATCCATAGTGGTAATAGCCCCAGCTTGATGAAGCGGTGCGCAAAACTGAGCATGGACTTGCCCAAGCGTCCGGCAGATTTGCGGGTGTGCGTGTGATAGGTCGCGTACGCTTTCCACAGCTCATGCGGCGGCGGAGCGGGATCCAGCCAATAAGTGCCGCATGCCGCGTTGGCGCAACGACGGAAGCTCCAGCTGCCATCGATATTGCCATCCGGATCGCGGATGCCGGATTGCGCCACCTCGCCCGCAGAGCCACACAGGTCGCATGTAAGGCGGGGTTCACTTGCTATACTGTTCACATTGAGCCGATCGCATGATTCATCTGCGTATTCTATAACGGCCCCCCATCTTTTCAGAGGTTGCATGAAAATTATCCATATCGTCAGACGCTACGGCCCCGTGGGTGGCATGGAACGATACGTCTGGGAAACCACACATGAATTGGTCAAGCTGGGGCATCAAGTGCAGGTGGTCTGCGAACAATGCATGGCCGAAAAGCCTCCAGGCATAGAGGTGCACGAACTGGGAAGAATGCGTTACCGCCCGCGCTGGCTCTACTACTGGCGCTTTAGTCGTCGTGTTGATGCATGGCTGCGAGCCAACCCGCAACCCGGTTGGCTCATCCACAGCAACGAACGGGTAGGCGTCCATGATGTCACTACCTTTCACGGCCCCCCGTTCGCATCGGTGCGCGACAAGCCTTGGTGGAAGAGGGTTTCCATCCGTGTGGCCGTACAACTATGGCTGGAGCGGCGGGAACTGCGAGTGGCCAAAGCGATCGTGCCGAACTCAGAGATCATCGCCAAGCAACTGGCTCACTACTACCCTGAATACGCGAGCAAGCTCACAGCCCCCATCGTGCCGGGCGTACTGCCCGGCGTCATGCGCATCCCTCATACGGTGCCGGCAGACGGCGGCATCATAGGTTTTGTTGGCAGGGAGTGGCAGCGCAAAGGGCTGCCACTGGCGGTGGAGATCGCGGCGCAGTTGCGAAAGAAGCGACCGAACCTGGAGCTTTGGGTAGTGGGCCCGGAAGAGAAAGAGATCGCGCACTTATTCAAGGGCTGGCAAGGTGGCTACAAGTTGTTGGGATGGCGCACTGACAATGCGCATTTTGAAAAGATCGACGTGTTACTACATCCTGCCAAAGCAGAGCCCTACGGTATGGTCATTACTGAAGCAATGGCTGCTCGCGTGCCAGTGGTGGTGTCGGATGCTTGTGGGGCGGCGGCGCAGGTAACGGTCGAGGCTGGTGTAACCATTCAGCTAGATGCATCCGTACATGCATGGGCGGATGCAGTCGAAGCACAATTAGCGCGAGATGTGCCCGCACGAGGGTTTATCAGGGGATGGGATATGGTGGCTAGAGAATTTGGGGAAATCTACGCAAGTAGATTGCGACGAGTTGAATAGTGAATAAATGAGGCCAAGATTGAAATGATCAGGCCAAACAAGGCGGCAGCCAGAATGATGAGTAGTTTATTCGGTGCAACTGGGTTGGTAGTTACGGAAACGGGCGAAAGGGCGCGAGTGTTATACAGAACTTGCGACTGCAGAGCCCAATCTAGCGAGGCTGCACTCTGCTTGAGTTTGTTCAACGCATCCATTTGCCCTTGCAGCAAGGTCGCAGAAACCACTGCTGAAAAAGATGATAAATTTCGTGCTCCAGACAGCGAACTGGCAAGCTTGTTCTTTGATTGTTCTGCGCGCTTAGCTTCATTCAGAAGATCGCTCAACTGCTTATGCATCAGTTGCATGTTGTTCTGAAAAAGCAGTTCATGTTCCTTTTGAAGACAGTGTAGTGTCGCTTCTGCAAGCTTTTGGGCCTCTTCATACGAATAACCCCGCATTTTCACCTCAATTAGGTCTGAATTCAGGATCGGCCGAACGTTTAGGCTGGAAGAGTACAAAGACATCAAACGCGTGCGCTCTTTTTGGGGCAGGTTTTGCAGTACTTCATCTTGAAACGAATGCTGTTCTAGTCGAATAGCTATGTTAGAGGAGGGCTCAATGAGCAATGGCTTTAAAGTAAATATAGTTCCAGAAGTAGCCTGATTTTCGAAACTTAAAACAGGTTTTTGGCCGATCTGGATGATGAGCTGAGCTTCCCACTTCGAGTGCATGGCGAAATTTACCAGCAGAAAAGCAAATAGCCCGAAACCTGCCAATGCAAGCAGCATCCAGCGACCATATTCCCTAAATACGGATACGATATCGCTCAGGCCAATTACGCTATTTTCGGAATCATTGCTCATCGGTAATACCTATATAGAAAGGGCGGGTGACATTCAAACGTGACATCGCACAATTTATTATTTCACCTACATTATGTGGCTATAGGCAGAAACAGCATTGACTATCATAAACTGTTGCTCTGCTGTCAATCCTACCCATAGAGGCAAGCGAATTAATCGGTCAGACATAGAGTCTGTCGTTGTCATCAAGCCATGTGCACGACCTAGGCGAAGACCTGCGGGGGAAGTGTGCAACGGCACATAGTGGAACACCGCGTTGATGCCAGATGCCTTCAATTGTTTCAACATTGCCGTTCTGCTGGACAGATCCGGAAACAGCAAATAATACATATGCGCATTGTGCTGGCAGTTTTGGGATATCACTGGACGCTGAATCGACCCAGCAGATTCCAGATGAGCAAATAACGAGTGATATCGGTTCCAGATAGTCAACCGTTCTGAAGTAATTCTTTCGGCGTCTGCAAACTGCGCCCACAGGAAAGCGGCAATCACTTCACCCGGCAGATAACTGGATCCTACATCGCACCATGTATATTTATCCACCTGCCCACGAAAGAATTGGCTGCGATTTGTTCCTTTTTCGCGAATGATCTCAGCGCGCTGCACCAAAGCCGGATCGTTGATCAGCAAGGCCCCCCCCTCGCCAGAGATGATATTTTTCGTTTCATGAAAACTCAGGCAGCCAATGTGTCCGATGGAGCCGAGCGGCCACCCTTTGTATGTGGACATGATGCCCTGTGCGGCATCCTCAATCACCATCAGACCATGTCGTTGTGCGATATCCATGATCGTATCCATTTCACAAGCCACGCCTGCGTAGTGCACAGGCACAATCGCCCGCGTTCGAGGAGTGATGGCGGCCTCGATCAGCGTCTCGTCGATATTCAGCGTATCTGGGCGTATGTCCACGAAAACAGGGACGCCGCCCCGCAACACAAAAGCGTTGGCCGTGGAAACGAAGGTGTAAGAAGGCATGATGACCTCGTCTCCCGGCCGGATGTCCAATAAAATAGCCGCCATTTCCAATGCAGCCGTGCAGGAATGTGTTAGTAATGCTTTGTTTGCCCCTGTCCGCGCTTCCAGCCAAGCATGGCAGCGCTTTGTGAAAGGCCCGTCGCCGGCCAACATCCCGTTGGCATGAGCCTCTGCGATGTACTCCAGCTCTTGGCCTGTCATGTATGGCTTATTGAAAGGGATAATCAACGAGTACACTCCATGATCCAGTGCGTATAGGGTATCCACGCACGATGGCGCAGCACGCCATGGATGTTTGAAAAGCTGACAGCTGCCAAAGCGCGATACCCTTCTGCCTCGCGCACGTTCTGTCCTCTATCCTTGCCGATCAAATAACGTGCGATTGGATTTTGGCCATCCGCGAAACAAGGGTCGAGCGTCACCATCCGGCCATCTTCTTTCAGTGCTTCACTCGCCAATGCAAAGAGGCTATGCGCTTCATCGTCGTTCAAATGGTGTAAGACGCCGATAGCCAGCACGATATCGAATTTCGGCATTGAAATGAGCGTCTCGCTGTCAATCAAGCCGCAATGGAAATGGCCTCGCGATCCAAAACTGTCTCTGGCAGCCTCGATATACTGTGGGCTGATGTCATATCCCCAATATTCAGTATCTGCAGGAAGGCAATGGAGTATCTCTGCCGTCCCGCAGCCGATATCAAGTATCCGGAAGCTCTTGGCGGGCTTTACAAAATTTTTTACAAAATCGCGGCGTACCTTAACTGCTCCCATCGCATTCTGAAATAGATTGTAAATCGCAGGTTTAGAAAGTATGGCGTGAATGCCACTGGTGACCTGACTCACGGAGCTACCCCTTTGATATAACGATAATGCCCAGGATCACCAAGACGCTCCCAAGGATTTTGGTTGTGCTGATAGATTCACCGAACAGCGTAAAACCAGCCGCAAGAACCAATAGGTAATTCAAACTCACGAAAGGATAGGCATAACTGATTTCAAACTTCGTCATTGTTAGCATCCAAGACACACCGGCCAGAAAGGTCGCCAAGATCCCGGAAAGAACCCAAGGATTCAAAAGCAGGTTAACAATGTAAACAAATTTAGCAGCTATATCCGATGGGAGCGCCCCCGCCTCAGTGACTTGCCAACGCATAATTAATTGGCTATAGACAGTGAAAATAATCGTACTAAAGATGAATATATGGTCAAACAAACGTCCCACGGGGTCTCCCTTACCGTTTAACTTCGTGCCGAAATCCGAATCATCACTTTTTCTTAATTACTACGGCCTGTTGTATGCCCATGCCACCACCCGAGAACTGCTGCTCCAGTTCATAGAAAAACTTATTTACTGGGTTGCTGAATCCTGGGTATGCATTGGGATCAGTCACCAATTCCCGCAAGAATCGCGATCCGAGATAATAGATGGAAGAATAGTCCTCGATTTCAAATTCGATACTTTCCTTTTTCAGATACTCGGTCAATTTTGATTGCTTCAGGTAGCGATTGAAATCGTGCTCGACAAGGGGTGGCAGCTTCACCAGAAGCCGCAGCGAGTTAAGCAGAGCCAATGGCTCCCAAAATCCTTCTGACAATACCACCACGCCGCCAGGCTTTACTACACGAATGCATTCTGTGATTCCCTGGATCTGCTGTTCCCATGTGGGCAGGTTAATTAATACCCGCGAGGTATATGCAACATCAAATGTCGCGTCCGGAAATTGCAAAGCTCGTACATCCCCCTCTACGAATTCCATCTTGACATCGAGTTTTTGCTTGCTCTTCGCCTGCTGTGCAGCACCGATCATCGCCGAGGCAAAGTCGACACCTGTGATCGACGCCAATTTGTGATTTTGTGCTTGTCGAAATGCGGCAAACCCATTGGCGCACCCAATATCAAGCACCGCATCGCCATCACGGATATATTTCCCTATGGTGGAAATTTCGAGATCGATCATCCAGTTGTCGCCCCACGATGCCCAATGAGAGTCGCCATGTGTCTGCCCTTGCGCTTCCCAATACTGCTTAATGTGATCCTGACTCATTTCAAATCCTTCATGTCCGGTTGCTGATCAAATACAAAGGGCGACGCTTCACTTCATCAAAGGTCTTCCCGAGATATACCCCAATAATTCCCAAAATGCTGATGATGATGCCGCTCAAGAAATATAGCGACACAATCAGGCTGGTCCACCCAGGTATAGGAACACCATGCATTAATACGCGGTAAACAATGTAAGCCCCATATGCAAAAGCCAAAGATGAAATAACAAATCCGAAACGGACCGCTAATCGCAACGGCTTATCAGAAAAG
>JAQUAD010000006.1 GCA_028687425.1 Sideroxydans sp. | reverse complement strand
GTGGCGGTCACCAATGCTTTATCCACTGCGGTCGAGGTCACAGTATTCCGCGATGGCGGCGAACACCATCTGCGCTTCGAGCACGGCGTCGCGCTGCAACCGCTGGTGCGCGTCGGCGACTGTCCCAAACGCAAGACCGGCACCAGCGTGCGCGCCTGGCCGGACAGCAAGTATTTCGATGCGCCCAACGTCAATCTCACGCAACTGGAACGTGCCTTGCGCTCGAAGGCGGTGCTGCTGCCGGGCGTGACCGTCACGTTGCTGATCGAGAAGAGTGGCGAAAAGAAAGAGTGGAACTATCCGGACGGTCTGCGCGGCTACCTCACGCAGGCGCTGGATGCGCAGGAGGATGGCGGTGCGTTGATCGCGCCTGTGTTCTCCGGCGAACGCTACGTCGGCAAGCACGACGACAACTACGCCGAGGGTGAAGGCGCGTCGTGGGCACTGGCCTGGACCGAGGAAGGTGCGATCACGCGCGAATCCTATGTGAACCTGATCCCCACCTGGAACGGCGGCACGCACGACTCCGGTCTGCGCGATGCGATGTTCAACGCGGTGAAGAGCTTCATCGAACTGCACGGCATGCTGCCCAAGGGCGTGAAGCTGACTTCGGACGATGTGGCGAACCGCGCCAGCTTCGTGCTGTCGGCCAAGGTGCTCGATCCTTCTTTCCAGGGCCAGACCAAGGACAGGCTGGTCTCGCGCACCGCGCTAAAGCTGGTATCCACCATGATCACCGACCCGCTGCTGCTGTGGCTGAACGAACATATCGACTACGGCAAGCGCATCGCCGAAGTAGTGATCAAGCAGGCGCAGAGCCGCATGAAGTCGGCGCAAAAGGTGGAGAAGAAAAAAGGCTCAGCGGTCGCCGTGTTGCCGGGCAAGTTGACCGATGCGGCGGACTTCAACCCGGAACGCAACGAGCTGTTCCTGGTCGAGGGCGATTCCGCGGGCGGCTCTGCCAAGCAGGGTCGCAACAAGGAATTCCAGGCCATCCTGCCGCTGCGCGGCAAGGTGCTGAACACTTTCGAAGTGGACAGGAATCGCTTGTTCGCCAACGCCGAGGTGCATGACATCGCGGTCGCCATCGGCGTCGACCCGCACGACCTGACCGACAACGTCGACCTGAGCGGCCTGCGCTACAAGGGCATCTACATCATGGCCGACGCGGACGTGGACGGTTCACACATCGCCACGCTATTGCTGACACTGTTCTTCCGCCACTTCCCGCGTCTGGTCGCCGACGGTCACATCTTCCTCGCGCAGCCGCCGCTGTTCCGCGTCGACGTGCCCGCGCAGGGCAAGAAGCCGATGCGCAAGATCTACGCCTTGAACGAAGACGAACTGACTTCCATCGAAGACCGCCTGCGCAAGGACAAAGTGCGCGAAGGCGCATGGTCGATCTCGCGCTTCAAAGGTCTGGGCGAGATGAATCCGGAACAATTGTGGGACACCACCATGAACCCGGACACACGCCGCGCGCTGTGCGTGGCGCTGGATGCGACAAGCAAAGATGAAACGCATCGCGTCATGAACATGCTGATGGGTAAACAGGAGTCGGGCGCGCGCCGCGCCTGGCTGGAATATCACGGTAACGAGGTAACAGGCGATGTCTGATCTTTTCGAAGAAGAAGGCGCACAGCCGGAAGAAGTGATGCAACAGGAAGCAGTGGAAACAGCAGCAGGCAACGGCGGCAACAACGTGCGCCAGTTCGCACCGCTGCCCCCGCCGCCGGATGGCGACTCCGTGCCGCTGGCGCAATACGCCGAACGTGCCTATCTGGAATACGCGGTGTCGGTGGTCAAGGGCCGCGCCCTGCCCGACGTGTGCGACGGCCAGAAACCGGTGCAGCGCCGCATCCTGTATGCGATGCGCGAGATGGGTCTGGCGCACGACCGCAAGCATGTGAAATCCGCGCGTGTGGTCGGTGAGGTGCTGGGTAAGTTCCACCCGCACGGCGACTCGTCCGCATATGAAGCGATGGTGCGTCTGGCGCAGGGCTTCTCCATGCGCTATCCGCTGGTGGACGGCCAGGGCAACTTCGGCTCGCGCGATGGCGACAACGCCGCCGCGATGCGCTACACCGAAGCGCGCCTGACGCCCATCGCCGACCTGCTGTTGTCCGAACTGGACATGGGCACAGTGGACATGCAGCCGAACTACGACGGCCACTTCGACGAACCGGCGATGTTGCCCGCGCGCCTGCCCATGGTGATGCTCAACGGCGCATCCGGCATCGCGGTAGGCATGGCGACCGAGATCCCGCCGCACAACCTGCGCGAGATCGGCACGGCCGCCGCGATCTGCGTGCGCGACCCGAAATGTTCCGACGAAGAGATGCTGGCCTCGATCACCGGCCCCGACCTGCCCGGCGGCGGCCAGATCATCTCCTCGCCGCGCGAGATCAGCGAGTGCTACCGCACCGGTCGCGGCTCGCTCAAGATGCGCGCGCGCTGGAAGGTGGAAGAACTGGCACGCGGCCAATGGCGCGTGGCGGTGTACGAATTGCCGCACGGCACTTCGGCGCGCAAGGTGATGGAAGAGATCGAAGACCTGACCAATCCCAAGGTGCGCGCCAACAAGAAGGCGCTCACGCAGGAGCAGACGCAGAACAAACAGCTGCTGCTGTCGGTGCTGGACAAGGTGTCCGACGAGTCGGACAAGGACAACGCGGTACGCCTCGTGTTCGAACCCAAGTCCAGCCGCCAGTCGGTGGACGAGTTGATGACCATCTTGCTCGCGCACACCAGTCTGGAAAGTTCGCTGCAACTGAACATGGTGATGATCAGCCTCGATGGACGTCCGCGCCAGAAGCCGATGGCCGAAGTGCTGCGCGAATGGGCCAGCTTCCGCATCGCCACGGTACGTCGTCGTTGCGAACATCGACTGGGTCAGGTCAACGACCGCATCCACATCCTCGACGGTCGCATGATCGTCTACCTCAACATCGACGAGGTGATCGCACTGATCCGCGAATCGGACGAACCCAAGCCCGCCTTGATGGAACGCTTCGATCTGTCCGAGCGTCAGGCCGAAGACATTCTCGAGATCCGTCTGCGCCAGTTGGCGAAGATGGAAGGCATCAAGATCGAGCGCGAGCTGAAGCAACTCAAGGAAGAAGGCGAAGAGCTTGGCAAGCTGCTCGGTTCAGATGCCATGATGCGCCGCCGCGTGGCGAAGGAGATCGACGAGGACATCAAGACCTTCGGCGACGAACGTCGCACGCTGATCGAACAGGCCGAACGCGTGGTGCTGACCGCGCAGGTGGTGGACGAGCCGGTAACGGTCATCATCTCGAAGAAACACTGGGGCCGCACACGCCAGGGCCACGGTCTCGACCTGTCCGGCGTGTCGTTCAAGGATGGCGACGGCCTGCTCGGCGCGTTCGAGTGCCGCACCACCGACCACTGCATCGTGATCTGTAGCAATGGTCGCGTATGCAGCATCCCCGTGCACGCGCTGCCGGGCGGTCGCGGTGACGGTGTGCCGTTGGCGACGCTGGTCGAAGTGGCGACCGGCGCGAAGATCGTGCATGTGATCTGCGGCAACGCAGAGCAACACGTGATGCTGGCGACAGCTGCCGGTTACGGTTTCACCTGCACGATCGGCAACATGGTGGGCCGCAACAAGGCGGGCAAGCAGTTCATCAGCGTGGAAGGTGAAGCCATCCTCGCGCCTGCGCTGTTCGCGCCCAACGACAACGCACTGGTCGTCGCTGCATGCAAATCAGGTCGCGTGCTCGCCTTCCTGCTGGCCGAGATGAAGCAACTCGCGGGCGGCGGCAAGGGCGTGGCGGTGATGGGCATGACGGACAATGACGAACTGGCCGCCGTGACCGTGACCAGCCAGCCCAAGGTGACAGTGGTCACTTCCAACGGCAGCAAGGAACAGAGCGTGTCGCTCAACGACCGCGACCTGCAAAGCCATTTCGGCAAGCGTGCCCGCATGGGCAAGGCACTGGCACTGAAAGGCAAATCGGTCGTGGTCGCTTTGCAGTCGTAAACGATGTGTCGCGGGTGACGACAACGCCGTCACCCGCCCCTCATCCGCGCTAGAATCCCGCCCCTTTTTTCTTCACAGCTCAGGTTTACTTTATGTGGTTCAAGAATCTCATCATCTATCGTCTCAACAAGTGGGATGTCACGCCCGAACAGCTTGAGGAAAAGCTCTCCGCACACGCATTGCAACCCTGCTCCGGTCTGGAGTTGCAGCGCGTGGGCTGGATACCGCCCAAGGAAGGCGAACCGGCCTTCGTGCACACGCTGGGCAAGCAGATGATGATCTGCCTCGGCGCAGAGAAGAAGCTGCTGCCCGCTTCGGTCATCAACACCATCTGCAAGGCGCGCGCCGTGGAGATGGAAGAGCAGCAAGGCTACAAGCCGGGCCGCAAGCAGATGAAACAACTCAAGGAAGCGGTGACCGATGAACTGCTGCCGCGCGCGTTCGCGGTGCGTCGCCGCACCTGCGCATGGATAGACATGGCCGCAGGTCTGCTGGTGCTGGATGCCGCCAACCTGGCCAAGGCGGATGAGCTGGTCGAACTGCTGGTGAAATCCGTGGACGGCATCGCCTTCACGCCGCTCAAGACCGAGGTCTCACCCACCACGGCGATGACCTCCTGGCTGGCCGGTGAAGACCTGGCTTCGATTTTCACCATCGACCGCGACTGCGAACTGCGCGCTGCGGGCGAAGAGAAAGCCACCGTGCGCTACGTGCGTCACTCGCTGGAAGCGGAAGAGATCGCCAAGCACATCAGCGGCGGCAAGGAAGTGACCAAGCTGGCGATGACCTGGTACGACCGCATCTCCTTTGTGTTGCACGAGAACGGCCAGATCAAACGCCTGCAGGCGCTGGACCTGCTCAAGGAACAGGCCAACAGCGATGCGCAGGACGATGCCTTCGATGCCGACTTCGCATTAATGACAGGCGAGCTGAAGAAATTGCTGCCAGCCCTCGTCGAGGCACTGGGTGGAGAAACGCCTCCGGCAGTCTGAACTGCCCGACCACGGCGGCAACAACTGGATGAATTGACCACCTGAGTGATGGACAAATTCCCCGACTATGGTTAGGGTTGCGCACGAACATTCACAGGTGGCCAATGTCGACTACACGCTCTGAAACCTTACGCTTGCGCATGCTGATGGCCGCGGTCTTCGCTTTCGGGCTGTTGGTGCAGATACTCAGCATGGTGCTGCATGGATTCGGCAGCACCATGCTGATGCCGAATCCGGCATTGCACGGCGCGATCGAGATGGCAGGTTCGGTCATTGCCGCGATGGTCGCCTACCTGCTGCTGCGCCTGAACGCCATCGGCGAAGGCGGCAGTTTCAACTACAAGGTCGCCGCCGCACTGCTGGCCATGGGCTGTCTGGACGGCCTGCATGCGCTGATGCAGGCCGGCAACCTGTTCGTCTGGCTGCACAGTCTGGCGACCGCTGTCGGCGGCGTCCTGTTCGTACTGGTCTGGCTGCCGCAGCACACCTTCAAACCGACATTGCGCTACTGGCCTTCGGCGGCGATCCTGATCGCGGTCGCACTGGGCACCTACTCGCTGCTCAGGCCCGAGCAAATCCCCCCCATGCTCGAAGCCGGCAAGTTCACCTTAACCGCAGTGGCCTTGAACACCGGCGGCGGGGCATTGCTGCTGGCAGCAGCCGTGAGGTTGTATCTCGCCTACCGTAGCTCGGCCAAACCGGAAGACCTGCTGTTCTCCTTCCAGAGCCTGATCCTGTCCATGGCCGCGCTCACTTTCGCTTATTCCAGCATCTGGGATTGGCCCTGGTGGGGCTGGCATGTGCAGCGCCTGGCCGGATACAGCTTGACGCTGTGGTTGATCGCAGAGACGGCCAGGAAGATTGAAGCCAGGACTCAGCTGAACAACCAGCTGCTGACGCAGCAGATCGACGAACGCAAACGCACCGAGAGCCAGTTGCGAGTCGCGGCCATCGCCTTCGAGACCCATGAAGCGATCATGATCACCGATACCAACGGCCATATCATCCGCGTCAACCATGCGTTCCAGGTCATCACCGGCTACAGCGCCGAGGACGTGCTGGGCAAGAATCCGCGCATATTGAGTTCCGGGCGCCACAGCAGCGAATTCTATGCGGCGATGTGGAAGAAGCTGCTGGAGAGCGGCTCGTGGAGCGGCGAGATCTGGGACAAGCGCAAGAACGGACAGGTCTATCCGAAATGGCTGACCATCACTGCGGTGAAGAATCGCGAGGGCGAGACCACCGAGTATGTGGCGATCTTCAGCGACATCACCAATCGCAAGCAGGCGGAAGAGGAGATCTTCAGCCTCGCGTTCTACGACACGCTGACCAAGCTGCCCAATCGCCGTTTCCTGCTGGAGCGGCTGCAACAGTCCATTTCGACATCGGCACGCAACCATCTGCACGGCGCGCTGCTGTTCCTGGACATGGACCGCTTCAAGACGCTGAACGACACGCTGGGGCATGACCACGGCGACCTGTTCCTGATCGAGGTCGCCAGGCGCATGCAACACTGCGTGCGCGATATGGATACGGTGGCGCGCATCGGCGGCGACGAGTTCGTGATCCTGATCGAGGAGATCGATGCGGATGCCAATGAAGCATCGCAGAAGGCTGCCGTGATCGCCGAAAAGATACGCCTCTCGCTGGCCCAGCCCTATCAGCTCAACGCCAACGAATACCACAGTTCGCCGAGCATAGGCGTGTGTCTCTACCGGGGCGACAAGGAAAGCGTCGACGAACTGCTCAAGCATGCGGACATGGCGATGTACCAGGCCAAGGAATCGGGGCGCAATGCCGTGCGCTTCTTCGATCCCGCCATGCAGTTTGCGGTAGAGAGCCGCGCCGCGCTGGAAGCGGAACTGCGCCATGCCCTGCCCAACGGCCAGTTCCAGCTGCACTATCAGGTGCAACTGGACAACGAGCTGCGTCCGCTGGGAGCGGAAGCGCTGATACGCTGGGTGCATCCGCAACGCGGCATGATCTCGCCGGCGCGCTTCATCCCCATCGCCGAGGACAGCTCGCTGATACAGGACATCGGCAACTGGGTGATGGAAACGGCATGCAAACAACTGGCGAACTGGCGCACGCACGAAAACACGCGCGATCTCAAGCTCGCCATCAACGTCAGCGCGCAGCAGTTCAAACGCCATGACTTCGTGCAACTGGTCGCGCACATGGTCGACAAGTACCAGGTCAGCCCGTCGCGCCTGCAGCTGGAACTAACCGAGAGTGTGGTGCTGAACGACGTGACGGATGTGATCGGCAAAATGCATGCCTTGAAGGCACAGGGCATCCGCCTGTCGCTGGACGATTTCGGCACGGGATATTCTTCGCTGTCCTACCTCAAGCAACTGCCGCTGGACCAGATCAAGATCGACCAGAGTTTCGTGCGCGACATCACCTCCGACATCGACGACGCGACCATGGTGCAGACCATCATCAGCCTGGCCAGCCACTTCAAGCTCAATGTGATCGCGGAAGGTGTGGAGAACAAAGAACAGCTCGCCTTCCTGCGCCAGAACGGCTGCATGGCCTATCAGGGCTATCTGTTCAGCAAGCCGCTGCCCGTTGATGCATTCGAGGAGTTGCTGGAGCGTATACAGTCGGACAAAACCGTGGTTTAGCCGGGCGCTTTACGGATGGTGCATTCAAGTATTACCTTTTCTTGCCGAAACTGGCTTATGCTGCATCACAACCAAGGCATTAAGACCTTACTTTGAAAGGGCTGCGATGGCTGACAAGTCCACTTCCATACTCAAGCAACTGAAGTATTCATTCCTCGGTTTCGGTCTGCTCATGGGCTTGATCTTTCCGTTCTATGCGAACTTCTTCGTGGCGTGGAAACCCGGCATGCTGGGCTGGTTCATCACCGGCTGCATCGTGGCCGGCATCACCATAGGCATCGCCAACCATATGCTGCTGGAGTGGCTGCTGATCGGCAAACTGCGCAAGGTCGCCGTCGCTGCGGAACGCATCCGTAGCGGCGACCTGCGCGAAGGCTGCGGCATCCGCAGCGCGGACACGGTCGGCGAGATCACAGGCGGCTTCGATGCCATGGCGTCCGGCCTGCGCGACACCTTGAGCGGAATGACGGCATCCGCCGATACGGTCGACGCCACGGCACGCGAGATCGGCGATTCGATGAACTCGCTGGGCAACAGCATGCAGGAATACCGCAAGAACGAGCAGGAGATCATCAACGTCATCAACGGCATGGCCGATGCATCGCGCTCCATCCTTGAACTGTCCGACTCGGCCGGCGACAGTGCCGCTTCGGCAGACCAGCTGGTACACGACGGCGTCAGCCAGGTTGCCAAAACCGAGCAAGCTATCTCCGTGCTGGACGAGGCCAGCCGCAAGATATCCGCCAACGCCGCCAGTCTGGAGCGCAGCGCCAGGGAGGTCGAGACGGCCGTGTCCGCCATACGCGAGATCTCGGAGCAGACCAATCTGCTGGCGCTCAATGCCGCCATCGAAGCCGCGCGCGCCGGCGAGCAGGGGCGCGGTTTCGCCGTGGTCGCGGACGAAGTCAGGAAACTTTCCGAACAGGCGGCCCAGGCGACCACGCGTATCGATGCCGTGCTCAAGCAGGTGAGTGCGGATGTCGCCTCCACCGTCAGCATCTCCGAAGAGAATGCCAATGCCGTGCACGACGGCCTGCAGGCTTCCCGGCTTTCATCCGAGACTTTCGTGCAGATCGAACAGGCGACGTCCGCCATGAAGAGCTCGGTCGAGGCGGTGCGCGAGGCGGCGGATGACCAGCAGATGCTGGTCGGGCTGGTGCTCAAGCGCATCGAGGAAAACCAGAGCAGTTCGGAAGAAACGGTCAAGCTGACTTCGCTATGCGTGCGCGAGTCGGAACGCATGGTCGCCACGGCGCACGGACTCAACGAAGCCACGCGACGTTTCATCGTCTAGGCGCGTGACCATCGATCCTCACAAGATGCACCGCATATCCCGGCACCTCCACTGTCTTGACCGCATGCCGCGCGCGGACTAGGGTGCCCTGCATGACCGCGCGCGCCCGCTTCTTCCCGTTCCGACGAACGATGCTGTGGCTTGCCGTATCGTTGTTCGCGCTGGCTGCAACACCGGCCCATGCCGCGCAGCCCGTGTTGCGGGTGCTGGCCTGGCCCGGTTACGCCGAACCGGAAGTGGTGGAATCCTTCGAGCAACAGCATGCCGTGCGCGTCGAACTGACCGTCGTCACCTCCGATGCCTCGCTATGGGACAAGATCAACACCCATGCTTTCGACGTGTTCGCCGTCAACGCCGCCGAGCTGCAACGCTACCTTGCCGCCAACCTGGTGCAGCCGCTGGTTACGGAAGACATCCCCAACACTCGCAAACAGCTGCCGCGCTTTCGCGATCTGGGCGCCATCCCGGGCCTGATGCGCAACGGCAAGGCATATGCCATTCCCTACACCTATGCGCAGATGGGGTTGATCTATGACCGCAGGCAGTTCCCCAACCCGCCGCGCTCGATCAACGCGCTGTGGGACAAGCGCTACCGCGGCAAGGTGGTCGCCTACGACGGCGGCACGCACAATTTCTCGCTGGCAGCACAGTCGTTGCATCTTGATTCCCCTTTCCGCATCCCGCCCGAGGAATTTCCGCACGCAGCCGCACGCCTGATCGAGCTGCGGCGCAATGCGCTGGCCTTGTATACGCAGCCTGAAGAAGCAACCCACCTTTTCCTGCGCCATGGTGCAGCGCTGATGTTCGCCAACTACGGCATGCAGCAGGTGCACTTGCTCAAGGAAGCCGGGGCCGACATCGGTTATGTGATCCCGCAGGAAGGTGCGCTGGCATGGCTGGATTGCTGGAGCATCACGCACAATGCGCAAGATCCGCAACTGGCCCATGACTGGATAGACCATCTGCTCGCTCCGCAGGCCAGCCGTTTTCTCATCGAGCGTCAGGGGCTCTCCAACACCTTGAGCGATGAAGACAACGACCAGCCACAAGGCAAAGCGGTATGGCTGCAGCCTCCTGAAGATACCGTGTGGCGCGAGAAACTGTGGGCGCGCATCCGCTCCGGCGACCGTTTGTCGCGCGTGCTGGCGCAATGAAATTCCCTATCGCATGGCGTCTCGGTCTGGTTCTGGTCATGGCGGGCCTGCTGGGCACAGGTTTGACCGGATATTTCGCCTATCAGGCCAGTCGCGAGCAACTGGTGAATGCCTCCGAGGAACGTCTGCTGACTGCGACCAATGTCTTGATGCGGCAGGTAACAGTCGCATTGGATGATGTGAAAGCCGATGTGCAATTGATCGCGCGGCATCCACAGGCGGCGCGCATCCTGCAGCGCAGCACCCCCGGTTTCCAGTCGCTCAGCGAAGACAATGTGGCAAAGATCTTCGAGGGCATGATGTCGGTGCATCCCGAATATTTCCAGATCCGCCTGATCGAATCGGCCAATCACGGCCTGGAACGCATCCGCGTCGACCGCGGCATGGGCGGCCTGCTGCGCATCACCGGCGACGACCTGCAGGAGAAGGGGCACTACCCATACGTGTTCGAGACCTTGCAACTGCCGGCGGAAGGCATCTATGTCTCGCCCGCCATGATCAATCACGAAACGGGTGCCCATGCCGGAGAGGAGCGCCCTGCGCTGCAGGTCGCCGCCCCGATCCGGGATGCCGCGCAACACGCCATCGGACTGATCGTGATCAACGTCGACCTGCAGGGACTGTTCGCCCAGCTGGCGGCCGACCTGCCGCCAGAACTGAAGCTGTACCTGGCAAACACGCGGGGCGACTACCTGATCCATCCCGACCCGTCGCGCAGCTTCGCCTTCGACCGCGGACAGGATGCGCGCGTGCAGGATGAATTCCCTGCCGTCGCCGCAAAGCTGGACGAGCACACCCGGGAAGGATGGCATCTGGTCACTGCCAACCTTGCGTCCTCCCCGGTGGCATTGGTGGCTGCCTTCGATCAGAAACGCATCCTCGGCATGCAAGGCGGCAACGGCTTCATCCTCGGGCTGTCGCAACCGTTGGCGAGCGTGCTGGCGGAAAGCGAGCAGCTGGCCTCGATCATCTTCTGGATCGTGCTGAGCTTCAGCGCGTTGTCTATCCTGCTCGCCATCGTCCTGGCGCGCGCATTGAACCGCCCCCTGTATCGCATCGTGGAGGAAGTCAGGCGCTTTTCTGCCGACGGCAAGATCGGCACCTTGCCGGTGAAACGCAAGGACGAAATCGGCGAACTGGCGCACAGCATCCAGCAGATGGAAAAACAGATCCAGCACCAGATCGATGACCTGCAAATGCAGCAGGAGATGCTCGATCATCTGGCCAGTCACGACAGCCTGACCGGCCTGCCCAACCGGCGCATGTTCCTGGACCGGCTGGAACATGCACTGGCGCGCGCCAAACGACAGAACGAACAATTGCTGTTGCTGTTCGTCGACCTGGACAACTTCAAGACCATCAACGATACGCACGGACATGCCGCGGGCGATGGCGTGTTGCAGGCAGTCGCGCAGCGTTTGCGCGGTCTGCTGCGGGAGTCCGATACGGCGGCCAGACTGGGCGGCGACGAGTTCATCATCCTGCTCGAGGGAGAGTGGAACGATGCGCAGATAGCACAGATGGTAGACAAGGTGAGCACAGCACTGGCAGCCCCCATCCCGCATCAGGATATCGAGCTGCACTCCGGCGGCAGCATAGGCTACAGCCGCTTCCCGCAGGACGGGCACACCGCTTCCACGTTGATCGCCGCCGCCGACCAGGCGATGTATCACTGCAAAACGAGCGGCCGCTGAAACCTACCAGGGGGTATAGGCAGGCGAATACTTCTGCAGGGACGGCTTCATCAGCAGGTCTTCCTTGATGACGTGATCGATCAGCCAGTTGCGCAGGAAATCGGCAAAGCCCTTCACCAGATCAGGCGACCACGACTGTTCCGCACTCACGAAATCCGCCTGCATCTTCGCCAGTTTTTCCATCAGCACTTGATGCGACTGCTGCAAGCCGGGCGTCTGCTGATAGCCGATCGCAGTTGCGATCCGCTCTTCACGATCGAAGTGCAGCAAGGAATATTCATGCAGGCGCCTCAATTCCGCCTGTAGTGCGGCCATATCCTTCCTGCCCAGACACGCCTCGACGCGGTTGATGATCTCGATCAGGTATTTATGATCGTCGTCGATGATGTTGTTGCCGACACTCAGCTGTTCCCGCCATGCTATCGCCATGTTCATTGCTCCCTTTTTCTGAATGTCAGAATGACCTGATGCGCTGCAGCAATCCCCGCCAGCCGGAATTGTTCATGCGTGACAGGGGCGACCGCGCAGTATCGAAGTGCAACGCCTCGCCCAGCTCCACCACCGTTAATTCCTGACGCACTGTCTTCAATTTGCCAAGCACCTGCACATCCGCCTCCGACGCATCACAGCGACGCCTTTCGAGACGCTCGCGCAATATCCGCATTTCCGCATCCAGCGAGGCGATCGCGAACGGCACGTCCAGCGACAGTGCCAGCGCACGGAACTGCTGGCGCTCTTCGATGCGAAGGAATGCCGCATCGACCAGCACAGTGTAGCCCAGCCCCAGCAGCATGTGCGCCAGCTCATGCAATCTGGCGTAGGTCCGCTGCGTTGCGTCCCTGCTGTAGATGTCCGTGTCCAGCCGGCTGCTCTGCTCCAGCGCCGACAAACCGAACAAGCGCTTGCGCTCGACATCGGAGCGGATGCGCACGGCACCGATCTGCTCCAAAGCATACTGGGCAAAAGTGGTCTTGCCCGAACCTGGCAAACCGTGGGTGATGATCAAGGCAGCGTGTCGCCCGGACAGGCAGGCTTGCGCCAGGCCCAGATAGGCCCTGCTGGTCTGCAGCATCTGTCGGCGTGCCTGAGCGCGATGCGCGGACTGGCTGGCGCGGATCGCCTCCACCTTGGCGCGCACCGCCGCACGATAGGCCAGATAAAAACGCAACACGCCCACGCCGGCATAGTCGCCGCTCGCTTCCAGATAGGCATTCAGGTAACGCCATGCAAGATCGCTGCGCCCGTGATGCAGCAAATCCATCATGGTGAAGGCGACCTCGTCCATCACATCGATCCAGCGCAAGGACGGCGAGAACTCGATACAGTCGAACGGCACGGGTCGCTCGCCGATGAACGCGATGTTGCCCAGGTGCAGGTCGCCATGACATTCGCGTACCGCGCCTGCACTGCGCCGCGATTCGAACAGTGCACGGCATGCCTGCCATTCCTCCTCTGTGCGCCGCTGCAGCGCAACCAGCTGCTGCAGGTCGCTCTCGTCATGCAGCAGCGTGCGCATCTGCGCGAAGTTCTGCATCGCAGCGGCGCGGATGGATTCGGCCGTGGCGTATGAGGAATGCGGATCGAGCTCGACAGCCTGTGCATGGAAACGCACCATCTCGGCCGCAAGCGCATCGATGTGCGACGCTTGGACAGCGCCCTGCCGCAAGCGCGCATCCATCAGCGCATCATCGGTGAAGCGACGCATCTTCACGGCATATTCGATGGCGGGTCGCGCAGCGAGCTGCGGCGCCTCCACGATGCCGCCTATGCTCACCACTTCCAGATAGAGATCGGGTGCGGTGCGCCGGTTGAGGCGCAACTCTTCTGCACAGAAATATTCGCGTAATGACAGCGATGAATAATCGAGAAAACCGAGATCGACCGCCTTCTTGATCTTGTAAGCGTATTCACCGATCAGCAACACCCATGAGATATGCGTCTCGATCACCTGTGCCGCATGCGCTTCCTGCAGCGCGATGATCAAACGTCGCTGATCGGCAAGCGTGGTCATGCCCCAAGGTATGAAATACGCGAAGCTCGTTTGCCCCCTCCTCCTCGGGGGGAGGGTTGGGGAGGGGGAACGATCATGTGCGAGAACGCTTTCATCATTCGGATGGGCCTCCATGATCGTTAGTCGAAATCGCCCCAGGCACTCTTGCGCGAGGAGGGTTTGCCTTCCACCATGCGCGCGATCTCGCGGCGGTCACGCTTGGTCGGTCGGCCTTTCAGGTCGGAATGCGGCAGCAGCTTGTTCTGCTCCGCCTGTATCGCGCGCTTCTTTTTGCTCTCTTCCGTCTCGCGATACAGCTGCTGCGCGACCGGTGCCGGACCGCGCTTGTTCGACAGACCGAGTACTTCGATCTCATGCTGGTATGGCCCGAGGCGGATCACCAGCACGTCGCCCACGCCCACGGTCTTGGCCTGCTTGATGCGGGCGCCGTCCATGGTCACCTTGCCGCTCTCGACCGCGTCGGCGGCGATGCTGCGTGTTTTGAAGAAGCGCGCCGCCCACAGCCATTTGTCGACGCGAAGTTTTTCTGCCGTTTCGTTCATCTTGTTCCGTTTGAAAGGTCGTGCCTGTGAAGAATTGTAAAGTTTGCCTCGCGCGGAAACCATTGCGACATACTGCGATCCGATGCACGGATTGTGGGTGAGCCGGAATGATGCGTCAAACCCGGCATGACACTACAGGTTTATACAAATTGCCCACCATCCTCTATAGAATTCGGCTTGTATCCGGCCGCAGCGGCCACCCATTTGAAAGGCAGATGTGAAAGCGTCGTTCCGAACACTGATGTTGCTCGTGCCACTGGCCGGTTGTGCCGTGGGACCGGACTACGTCAAACAAGACCCCGCCGCACCGGCGAACTGGCACAACGCTGGCGGCACGCGCCCCGCGCAACAGCCGCAGGACATCTCGCAATGGTGGTTGCGCCTGAACGATCCCTTGTTGAACGAGCTGATCGCGACGGCATTGCGCAACAGCCCGGACATGCGCAGCGCGCGCGCCAAACTGCTGGAGGCGCGCTCGCGTCTCGACATCTCCGATGCCAACTTCATGCCCAGGCTGAACGGCTCGCTCGGCGCCAACCGCAGCAAGAGCGGCAGCGCTTCGCCCGCCAACCAGTTCAATGCGGGTTTCGATGCAAGCTGGGAGATCGACCTGTTCGGCGGCCTGCGCCGCGCCTCGGAAGCGGCACAAGCCGATGCCGGTGCGACGCTGGCGAACCTGTACAACACGCAGGTCACGCTCGTCGCCGAGGTCGCGCTCAACTATGTGCAATTGCGCAGTCTGCAGCAGCGTCTGGACATCGCACGCAACAACCTGACCGCGCAGCGCGAGACGCTGAAGATCACCGAGTGGCGCGCGCAGGCCGGATTGGTGACCTCGATGGAAGTGGAACAGGCGAACAGCAATCTGCAACAAACACTGGCCGGCATCCCCACGCTCGCCACCAATCTGGTCAAGGCCGAGAATCGCCTGGCGGTGTTGCTGGGACAGTTCCCCGCTGCACTGCATGAACGCTTGGGCACGCCCGCCGCGTTGCCGCCGCTGCCGGACGAGGTCGCGCTCAGCATCCCCGCCGATACCTTGCGCCAGCGCCCCGATGTGCAGGCCGCGGAACGACGCGTGGCAGCCGAGACCGCGCGCATCGGCCAGGAGACAGCGGCACAGTATCCATCCTTCTCGTTGAGCGGCAGCCTGGGCTGGAAGGCACTCACTGCCGGTGCACTGGGCGACAGTGCCAACCTGACGCGTTCGCTGTCGGGCAGTCTGGCGCAATCCATCTTCGACGGCGGCCGTCTGAGCAGCCGCGTCGCCGCGCAGAACGCGGTGCAGCAACAGGCGCTGATCGCCTATGAGCAAACGGTGCTGGTCGCGCTGGAAGACATGGAGAATGCACTGACCAGCTATGCCAACAGCCACGAACGCCGCGCCGCCCTGCAGAACGCCTCGACCTCCGCGCGCAATGCCGCATTGATGGCGCGCCAGCGCTACGAAGGCGGCCTGGTCGATTTCCAGAGCGTGCTCGACACCGACCGCACCCTGCTTTCCAGCGAAGATAATCTGGCCAGCGCAGAGCTGGACGAACGCACCGCATTGATCAGCCTGTACAAAGCCATGGGCGGCGGCTGGAACGAAGATGCCGCCCTGCCTGTTGCGCCTACCCATGAACCTTGAAACCTTTATTTGCCGCAGAGTACACAGAGGTCACAGAGAAAAACAAATGGCTATCAGCAACTGTCACTTTACCTTTGGGGCGGGTTCGCAAAATATGCAGAGCCCTTTCCTTTCTCGGTATTCTCTGTGACTTGAATTGCAGTTATCAGGACGAAAGTTTACGACCATGAATGACACAACCAACGATCCGCTACTCGCCATCGCCCGCACGCCAGACAACAGCAAACGCAACCGCCTGCTGCTGCTCGCACTGATCGCCGTCGCCATCCTGCTGGCCGGCTGGCTCGCCTGGCCCAGATCGAACGGCACGAACAATGGCAGCTACCTCACCGAGGAAGCCGTACTCGGCGATCTGTCGGTGACAGTGTCGGCCACCGGCAACCTGTATCCCACCAATCAGGTGGACGTGGGCAGCGAACTGTCCGGCATCGTCGAGAGCGTGCTGGTGGACGAGAACGATCTGGTCAAACGCGGCCAGGTGCTGGTGCGGCTAGACCTGTCCAAGCTGAACGACCAGGTGGTCAAATCGCAAGCCGCCGTACTCGCCGCGCAAGCACAGGTGGCGCAGATGCAGGCCACGGTGAAGGAATCGCGCGCCACGCTGGCGCGCTTGCGCCAGGTGGCCGAACTGACCGGCGGCAAGGTGCCGTCGCGCAGCGAACTGGAAGCGGCGGAAGCGGCCGTGACACGTGCCGAAGCGAACGAAGCCAATGCGCGTGCGGCCGCGGCGCAAGCTTCCGCCAGCCTGCGTTCGGACCAGACCAATCTTTCCAAAGCCAGCATCCGCTCGCCCATCGACGGCATCGTGCTGACGCGCAAGATCGAATCGGGACAGACCGTGGCGGCCTCGTTGCAGGCACCGGTGCTGTTCACCATCGCGGAAGACCTGTCGCGCATGCAGTTGCAGGTGGATGTGGACGAGGCCGACGTGAGCCAGGTGAAGAACGGGCAACAGGCCTACTTCATGGTGGACGCCTGGCCGGGACGCAAGTATCCGGCCGAGATCTCGCGCGTGGGGTTCGGCGCCCAGACCACGGACGGCGTGGTGACCTACAAGACCATCCTCAACGTTTCCAACGCCGACCTCAGCCTGCGTCCCGGCATGACCGCCACCGCCGAGATCTCAACCGCCAACCTGCACGATGCCCTGCTGGTGCCGAAT
This sequence comes from Sideroxydans sp., assembly GCA_028687425.1. Lineage (GTDB taxonomy): Bacteria > Pseudomonadota > Gammaproteobacteria > Burkholderiales > Gallionellaceae > Sideroxyarcus. The sequence goes on along the minus strand of JAQUAD010000006.1, from coordinate 57,633 downwards.
GCCGCTTTGCGCTTCACGCCTTCGGCCGGCAAATCCTCGTCCAGCAGCGGCTTCGTCGCCAGCCTGATGCCGCGCCGCCCGCAGCAACCCAAGCAGGCGAAGGAGAATACGTCGGCCAGCAGCAGTTCGCGCACCCTCTGGGTATTGCAGGACAACAAACCGACGCCGGTCGAAGTCAGCATCGGCCTCAGCGACGGACGCCGCACGCAGATCGTCAGCGGCGGACTGCAGGCAGGTGCACGCGTCATCATCGGCACACAGAAATCCGCCAAATGAATGATGCCGCACTCACCGCAGAACCCGATGCGCTGATCCAACTGGCCGGCATCACCAAGACCTACGGCCACGGGCAGGCTGCATTCCAGGCGTTGCGCGGTGTCGACCTGAGCATCCGCCAGGGCGAATTCGTCGCCATCATGGGCCCCAGCGGCTCCGGCAAGTCGACCGCGATGAACATCCTCGGCTGCCTCGATACGCCGACCTCGGGCGCTTATCTGTTCAACGGTGTGCACGTGGAGAGCATGTCGCGCGACCAGCGTGCGTTGTTGCGTCGCAACCACCTCGGTTTCGTGTTCCAGGGTTTCAATCTGCTGGCGCGCACCTCGGCGCAGGAGAACGTGGAACTGCCGCTGCTGTATCGCGGTGAGAGCGCGGCGGCCCGGCACGAAATGGGCATGGCTGCATTGCGCTCGGTCGGGCTGGAAGCATGGGCGCACCACACTTCGTCCGAGCTTTCCGGCGGACAGCAACAGCGCGTTGCCATCGCGCGCGCCATCGTCACCAATCCCAAGGTGCTGCTGGCCGACGAGCCGACCGGCAACCTCGATTCCAAGCGCGGCCACGAGATCATGGAACTGCTGGTCAGCATGAACCGCGACCACGGCATCACCATCCTGATGGTGACGCATGAACCGGACATCGCTGCCTATGCCAAACGCGTCGTGCATTTCGTCGACGGCCAGATCGCACACGACAGACAGAACGGGGAGGCGGCCTGATGGGCTGGACCATACTACTGCTGGCCTTGCGCGAGATACGGCGCAACCTGATGCGCTCCTTCCTGACCGTGCTCGGCATCGTGATCGGCGTGGCCGCCGTGGTCACCATGGTGACGCTGGGCAACGGTGCGACGCAGTCGGTGTCGGACCAGATCTCCAGCCTCGGCAGCAACCTGCTGATGCTCCGCCCCGGCCAGCGCATGGGGCCGGGCAGCGGCAGCCTGGGTGCGCCCAGCTTCAAGGCCGAGGATGCGGAAGCGATCCGGGTACAGGTGAGCTCGCTCAAAGCCGTGGCCCCCACCGTGAACCGCACCACCGTAGTCGTGGTCGGCACCAAGAACTGGGCGACATCCATCACTGGCAGCAACAGCGACTATTTCACCGCCGGCAACTGGACGCTGGAAGACGGCCGCCTGTTCAATGCCACGGAAGAGCGCGCTGGCAAAGCCGTGTGCATCATCGGCGCGACCGTGCGCAAGGAACTGTTCGAAGCGCACAGCCCGGTCGGTGACACGATGCGCATCAAGCAATTCTCCTGCGAGGTGATCGGCGTGCTCGCCGCCAAAGGCCAGAGCGCGATGGGACGCGATCAGGACGACACGGTGGTGATGCCACTGCGTACCGTGCAGCGTCGCCTCACCGGCAAGCAGGATGTGAACACCATCCTCATCTCCATGCAGGACGGCGCATCCTCCGAGCAGGTGATCAACCAGATCTCGCTGCTGATGCGCGAGCGCAGGAAACTTTCTGACAACGAGGACGACAACTTCAGCGTGCAGGACACCAAGGAGATCGCCAAAACCCTGTCCGGCGCCATCGGCACCATGACTGCGCTGCTGGGCGCCGTAGCTGCAGTGAGCCTGCTGGTGGGCGGCATCGGCATCATGAACATCATGCTGGTGTCGGTGACCGAGCGCACGCGCGAGATCGGCATCCGCCTCGCCATCGGTGCACTGGAAAAAGAAGTGCTGATGCAGTTCCTCACCGAAGCGGTGGTGCTGTCCGCATTCGGCGGTCTGGTGGGATTGTTGCTGGCGGCCATCGCCTGCTACGGCTTGTCGATCGTGTTGTCGCTGCCCTTCCTGTTCAGCCCCAGCATCAACCTGCTCGCTTTCGGCTTCTCGGCAGCCATCGGGGTGATCTTCGGTTATGTGCCGGCGCGTCGTGCGGCGCAGCTCGATCCGATCGAAGCGCTAAGGCATGAGTAGCTGGATGTTGGAATCGCCGTACCGCCTAGCGTAACGCCTCGAACTCACGGGAAATATAGTCCATCACCAGCTGCACCTTGGGCAGGTGGCGATGCCGCTTATGGCTCACCATGTACAGATAGCCGACCGCACCCGGCCCCAGATCGATATCCAGTTCTTGCAAAGCGCTGCCTTGATGCAATATCTGCGGCAGAACCATGGCCCCCACCCCGGCCACGCAGGCTGCGTACTGCACGATGTAATCGTCGGAGGTAAAAGCGGGTTTGAAATCCGGGATCAGCGCACTGAGTTCCAGATTGGTGCGCATCGTATCGTAGGGCGCAGCCCAGCATATCCAGTCCAGATCGGCGAGGCCCGGCTTCACAGGTAATTTTTTTGCATAGGCCTTGCTGGTGTACACGCGCATCGCGCTGCATATCTCATCCACGCAGATCAGATCGGCATCGACCGGCTTCTCGGAGCGCAACGACAGATCCGCCTCGCCGCGTCCCAGATTGAGCACCTCCACACCGGACAGCACTTCGATCCGTATCTGCGGATGTTGTTTGCGTATTCTGGCCGCCAGCGGTGCGACCACTTCATAGGCGATGCCGGGCGGGGCTGCGATGCGCACTTTTCCTTCGGGCAGATTGCTTTGTTTCTTCACGCTCAGCTCAGCCTCGGTCGCCCACTCGGCCATGCGCTGCGCAGCAGGCAAAAGCTTTTCTCCCGCAGCGGTCAGGATGGTGCCCTGGTTCTTGCGCTCGAATAACGCATCGCCCACCGCCGCTTCCAGTTCGGCGATACGCCGGCTCAATGTCGGCTGCCCCAGCCTCAGCATGCGTGCGGCAGCACTCAAACTGCCATATTCATGCACGGCAAGGAACAGCTTCAGGTCATCCCATCTCAGGTTCATACCCGCCTCCATGTGATCGAAGAGTCCATCCGATAATGGATGAATACATCCATATTTCGCCAATTGTTAAGCGATATGCGGATGTGTGAGTATGGTGGCACTTTTCGGGAGCGTCCACATGAAAACCAACCATACCGTATTCACTATGCTCGCCTGCACGCTGCTGCTGGCATTGCAGGGATGCAGCCTTTCCAGCCATACGCTGGCCCAACAACCCGCCCTCGGCCAGCCTTCCGGCAGCGCAGAGATGGAGCAAATGATCGATCAAGCCGGCCCCGTCGAACTGGAAACGATCAACAGCGCGGACTGGTCCGTATCGCTCGCAGGCCTGCTGAATCTGGACAGCGCAGCAGCCACCCAGGCAGGACTCGAGGATAGAGACGAGCCGATACAGATCTATGCGCACCTGCTGAAACACCCGCGCTACGGAAACTTCATCATCGATACCGGCGTGTCACAAAAGCTGCTGGACGATCCCGGCAAGCACGGGCTGAACTGGATAATCCAACAAGCGATGCATCTGGAAAAGCTGCATATCCGCAAGAGCACCGACGAGATGCTGCAAGAGCTGAACGGAAAATTGTCGGGCGTGTTCTTCACCCACCTGCATCTGGATCACATCGCCGGCATGCCCGACATCGCGGCTGATGTCCCGCTGTATATCGGCGCAACGGAATCCTCGGCATCCCACTTCAAGAACTTGTTCGTGCGCGGCGCGACCGACCAGCTCCTGAAAGGTAAACAGCCGCTGCAGGAATGGCATTTCCAGCCCGATCCGCAGGGAAATTTCGAAGGCATCATCGACCTCTTCGGCGACGGATCGGCATTCGTCATCAGCGTGCCGGGACATTCGCCGGGCAGCGTCGCCTTCCTGATCCGCACCACGCGCGGCCCGGTGTTGATGACCGGCGATGCATGCATCACACGCTGGGGCTGGGAACATACGGTGGAGCCGGGCGATTTCACGGCGGATCACGAACGCAATCTGAAGAACCTGAAAAGCATGAAAGAACTGGTCGCGCGCCACCCGGCAATTGAAGTGCGACTGGGGCACCAACATTGATCGCTACGCGACATACAACCCATCGCAAAGCCTCAGGGACAGGCTACCGGCAAACGCCTCAAACCAGCAGCGCTTGGTATATCTCCAGATCCAGCTCCGAGTAACAGCAAAAGATAACTTCCTGTAGCGTGCTGCGCTGGCTCAGGAAGTCCCGCGCAGTTGCCACTGCGATGCGTGCAGCGGCTTCCTTCGGATAGCCGTATACGCCTGTGCTGATGGAAGGAAAGGCGATGGTGCGGATACCGTGCTCGGCAGCGACTTGCAGCGAGCGGCGATAGCAGGCTGCCAGCAGCGCCGCTTCGCCTTGTGCGCCGCCGTGCCAGACGGGCCCGACGGTGTGGATGATGTACTTGGCGGCGAGACGGTGACCATGCGTAAGTTTGGCGTCGCCTGTTTCGCAGCCTCCCAGCGTGCGGCACTCGTCAAGCAACGCTGTTCCTGCTGCGCGATGGATCGCACCGTCCACCCCGCCGCCGCCCAGCAGCGAGTTGTTCGCCGCATTGACGATGGCATCGACCTTGAGCGTCGTGATGTCCGCCTGTATCGCCCGGATCACAGCGCTCATGGCCGCAGGCTTACTTCACGCAGTCGACGAAATACACACGCTCTCCGTTGATCTTGTCCGACACCAGTCCGTGGATGTCGGTCTCGAAGCCCGGGAACTTCTTGTTGAATTCGCGCGCGAACTTCAGGTAATCGACGATGGTCTTGTTGAAGCGCTCGCCCGGGATCAGCAGCGGGATGCCCGGCGGATACGGTGTGAGCAGCACGGCGGTGATGCGGCCTTCCAGTTCGTCCACCGGCACGCGCTCGATCTCGTCGTGCGCCATCTTGGCGAAAGCGTCGGACGGCTTCATCGCAGGCTGCATGTCGGACAGATACATCTCGGTGGTCATCTTGGCCACGTTGTTCTGTTTATAGGTGTCGTGGATCTGCTGGCACAGGTCGCGCAGGCCGGTACGTTCGTACTCCGGACGCTTGGCGGCGAATTCCGGCAGGATGCGCCAGATCGGCGCATTCTTGTCGTAGTCGTCCTTGAACTGCTGCAAGGCGGTGAGCAGCGTGTTCCAGCGGCCCTTGGTAATGCCGATGGTGAACATGATGAAGAAGGAATACAGGCCGCACTTCTCCACGATCACGCCGTGCTCGGCTAGGTATTTGGTGACCATGGAAGCCGGGATGCCGCTGTCGGCGAAGTCGCCGTCGACGTCCAGACCCGGGGTGATGACGGTGGCCTTGATCGGGTCCAGCATGTTGAAACCATCGGCCAGTTTGCCGAAGCCGTGCCACTTGTCCTGCGGGTGCAGCATCCAGTCGTCGCGCTCGCCGATACCCTCTTCGGCGATGTTGTCCGGCCCCCACACCTTGAACCACCAGTCCTCGCCGTACTCTTCGTCCACCTTGCGCATGGCGCGACGGAAGTCGAGCGCCTCGGCGATGGACTCTTCCACCAGTGCGGTGCCGCCGGGCGGTTCCATCATCGCGGCCGCCACGTCGCACGAGGCGATGATGGAGTATTGCGGCGAGGTGGAGGTGTGCATCAGGTAGGCTTCATTGAACATGTGGCTGTTCAGTTTGCGCGTCTCCGATTCGCGCACCAAGATCTGCGAGGCCTGCGACAGGCCGGCCAGCAGCTTGTGCGTGGACTGCGTGGAGAAGATCATCGAATCCTTGGCGCGCGGACGATTGCGGCCGATAGCGTGCATGTCCTTGTAGAAGGGATGGAATGCGGCATGCGGCAACCATGCCTCATCGAAATGCAGCGTGTCGATCTTGCCGTCCAGCATCTCTTTCAGCATCTCGACGTTGTACACCACACCGTCATAGGTGCTCTGCGTGATGGTGAGGATGCGCGGCTTCTTGGTCTTGTCGGTGATGAAGGGATTGGCGTCGATCTTCTTCTGGATGTTCGCCGGTTCGAACTCCGACTTCGGGATGGGGCCGATGATGCCGTAGTGGTTGCGCGTGGGCATCAGGAACACCGGGATCGCGCCGGTCATCATGATCGCGTGCAGGTTGGACTTGTGGCAGTTGCGGTCCACCACCACGATGTCGCCCGGCGCCACCATGGAGTGCCACACGATCTTGTTCGAGGTCGAAGTGCCATTGGTCACGAAGAACAGATGGTCGGCATTGAAGATGCGCGCGGCATTGCGTTCGGAAGCCGCCACCGGGCCGGTGTGGTCGAGCAACTGACCTAGCTCGTCCACCGCGTTACACACGTCGGCGCGCAGCATGTTCTCGCCGAAGAACTGGTGGAACATCTGCCCCACCGGCGACTTCAGGAACGCCACGCCGCCGGAGTGGCCGGGGCAGTGCCAGGAATAGGAGCCGTCCTGCGCGTAATGGGTGAGCGCGCGGAAGAACGGCGGTGCCAGCGAATCAAGATAGCTGCGCGCTTCGCGGATGATGTGGCGTGCCACGAACTCCGGCGTGTCCTCGTGCATGTGGATGAAGCCGTGCAGCTCGCGCAGGATGTCGTTGGGGATGTGGCGCGAGGTACGCGTCTCGCCGTACAGGTAGATGGGGATGTCCGCATTGCGGAAGCGGATCTCGGCAACGAACGCGCGCAGGGTCTTCAACGCCGCCTCGGTCTCTTCCTTGCTGCCGCCGCCGAACTCCTCGTCATCGATAGACAGCAGGAAGGCCGACGCGCGGCTCTGCTGTTGCGCGAACGAAGTCAGGTCGCCGTAGCTGGTGACGCCCAGCACTTCCATGCCTTCTTTCTCGATGGCATCGGCCAGCGCACGGATACCCAAGCCGCTGGCATTCTCCGAACGGAAGTCTTCGTCAATGATGATGATAGGGAACCTGAATTTCATTAGCTATCTCCCAAGGGGAATGAATTTTGCGCGGATTGTCGCAGATTGAGCGGTGAATGAAAGGGACTTATTTGCCAGCCGGATACGGACTGGCGAGGGTGGCGACCAGATCAGCCAGCACCTCACGGAACTGCTGTTCGTCGCAGCCCATGAGCACGGCGTCTTCCAGTGCGTCGCGGCAGATCTGACCGATCTCGGCCAGGTTCTCCTGCATGACTTTGTTCTTCTCGTAACAGGCCACCACCTCGCCTTCGGGTGAGCGCCAGACGATGTCCTTGATCTTGTCCATCAGGTCTTGGGCAGGGTCACGCCGACCTGGCCTTGGTACTTGCCGCCACGGTCTTTATAGGAGGTCTCGCACACTTCGTCGCTCTCGAAGAACAACACCTGCGCCACGCCTTCGTTGGCGTAGATCTTGGCGGGGAGCGGCGTGGTGTTGGAGAACTCCAGCGTCACATAGCCTTCCCACTCGGGTTCGAACGGGGTGACGTTGACGATGATGCCGCAACGGGCATAGGTGGATTTTCCCAGGCAGACGGTCAGCACATTGCGCGGGATGCGGAAATATTCCACAGTGCGGGCCAGAGCGAAGGAGTTGGGCGGGATGACGCAATAGTCAGCCTCGACGCTCACGAAGGAATTCGGGTCGAAGTTCTTGGGATCGACGATGGTGCTGTTGATGTTGGTGAACAGCTTGAATTCACGCGAGCAGCGGATATCGTAACCGTAGCTGGAAGTGCCATAGGACACGATCTTCTGGCCGTTCACTTCCTTCACCTGGTTAGGCTCGAACGGATCGATCATGCCGTGCTGCTCGGCCATGCGACGTATCCACTTGTCTGACTTGATGCTCATCTCGTTTCCTTGATAGGTTGAAGCGGGCGCGATTTTACCTAATTCCTCGGCAGTGCGTGGCTTTTGCTACAATCGCGCCTTACTCAAGGAATCCCGTATGACCCGCAAAATTTTAGTGACTTCCGCGCTGCCCTACGCCAATGGCAGCATCCACCTCGGCCACCTCGTTGAATACATCCAGACCGACATCTGGGTGCGTTTCCAGAAGATGCGCAGCCATGAATGCCATTACGTCTGCGCCGACGACACCCACGGCACGCCCATCATGCTGCGTGCAGAAAAGGAAGGCGTCACTCCGGAACAACTGATCGCCCGTGTGTGGCAGGAGCATTTCGACGACTTCTCCGCCTTCCACGTCAATTTCGACAACTACGGCTCGACCAATTCGGACGAGAACAAGGCGTTCGCCCAAGGCATCTACAAGACCCTCAAGGCCAACGACCTGATCGATGTGCGCTCCATCGAGCAGTATTTCGACCCGGTGAAGAACATGTTCCTGCCGGACCGCTTCATCAAGGGCGAGTGCCCCAAGTGCCACGCCAAGGACCAGTACGGTGACAACTGCGAGGTGTGCGGCGCAGCCTATGCGCCCACCGACCTGATCGAACCATTCTCCGCCGTATCCGGTGCCAAACCCGAACTGCGCAACTCCGATCATTACTTCTTCAAGCTCTCCGCTGACACCTGCCAGCAGTTCCTGCGCCAGTGGACGCGCGGCGGCGCGCTGCAGAACGAAGCCGCGAACAAGATGCAGGAATGGCTGGGCGCAGAAGGCGAGAACAAACTCTCCGACTGGGACATCTCGCGCGATGCCCCCTATTTCGGTTTCGAGATCCCCGATGCACCGGGCAAGTATTTCTATGTGTGGCTGGATGCACCCGTGGGTTACATGGGCAGCTTCAAACAGCTGTGCGACAAGAAAGGCATAGACTTCGACGCCTACTGGAAGCAGGGTTCGGACGCCGAGCTGTACCACTTCATCGGCAAGGACATCCTGTATTTCCACGCACTGTTCTGGCCCGCGATGTTGCAGCACGCCGGTTACCGCACACCGACCAAGTTGTTCGCGCACGGCTTCCTCACCGTGAACGGCGAGAAGATGAGCAAGTCGCGCGGCACCTTCATCACTGCGCGCAGCTATGTGGACCACATCAAGAACACCGAATACCTGCGCTACTACTACGCTGCCAAGTTGAACGGCACCATGGAAGACATCGACCTCAACCTCGAAGACTTCGTGGCCAAGGTGAACAGCGACCTGATCGGCAAGTTCATCAATATCGCCAGCCGCTGCGCGGGCTTCATCAGCAAGCGCTTCGACGGCAAGCTGGGCAGCTGCGATGCCGCTGCCAGTGCAGAGTTCAAGGCCGCGTTCGATAGCAACGAGATCGCACGCTGCTTCGAGGAGCGCGACTTCGCCCGTGCGCTGCGCGAGATCATGCGCCTGGCCGACCTGGCGAATCAGTACATCGCAGAGAAAGCGCCTTGGGCGATGGCCAAACAGGAAGGCAAGGAAGCCGAGTTGCACGAAGTCTGCTCCACCGCCCTGACCCTGTTCCGTGACCTCACGCTGTACCTGAAGCCCGTGCTGCCGCAACTCGCTGCACAGGTGGAAAGCTTCCTCAACATCGCGCCGCTGACATGGAGTGGTGCATGGCAGCCGCTGCCCGCCGGCCACAGTATCAACACCTATCAACATCTGGCGACCCGCCTCGATCCCAAACTGATCGAAGCGATGGTCGCCGCCAACCAGGAAAGTCTGAAGAACATGACCGAATCACATTCCGAGCAACGCCACGCCGAACATCAACAGAAAGCCATCGAGCCGATCGCCGAGACCATCGCCATCGACGACTTCGTGAAGATCGACCTGCGCGTGGCACGCATCGTGGATGCGCAGCACGTGGAAGGTGCGGACAAGCTGATCCAGCTGACGCTGGATATCGGCGAAGAAAAACCGCGCAACGTGTTCGCAGGCATCAAGTCCGCCTACGATCCCGAGAAGCTGAAAGGCCGCATGACTGTGATGGTCGCCAACCTCGCCCCGCGCAAGATGAAGTTCGGGATGTCCGAGGGCATGGTGCTGGCCGCTTCCGGCAGCGAACCCGGCCTGTTCATCCTGTCACCGGATGACGGCGCACAGCCGGGCATGCGCATCAAGTAATCACCCAGCCAAGGAGTCGAAAAGATGGATTACGACATACTCATCGTCGGCTCCGGCCCCGCCGGTCAACACGCAGCCTGGCAAGCGGCCCGCATGGGCAAGCGCGCGGCGATCATCGAGCGTAAACCGAAGATCGGCGGTGCGGGCTTACAAACCGGCACCATCCCCAGCAAGGCGATGCGCGAAGTGGCGTATCTGTTGTCGCGTTCCGGCGGCATGCGTTCCCCGCTCACCACGGACAGCCGCAACCGCCACGGCCTGCTGGCCGATGCGGTGCGCCGCAAGGAAGGCGTGATCGCGCAACAGGAATCGGTCATCCTGCAACGCCTGCTGAAACACGGCGTGGCGCTCATCCCCGGCGAAGCATCGTTCATCGACGAACACACGCTGCAAGTCACCGATGCTTCCGGCAACGCGCGCAAGATCACAGCGCAGTTCATCCTGCTCGCTGCAGGTTCGCGTCCGCGCCGCCCGGCCAACATCCCGTTCGACAAACGCACGGTGCTGGACTCCACCTCCATCCTCAACCTGCGCCACCTGCCCGACAGCCTGCTGGTGGTCGGCGGCGGGGTGATCGCCTGTGAATTCGTATCCATCTTCGCCGCGCTCGGCGTGCACGTATCGGTGGTGGACAGCCACAAGCAATTGCTCACCTACCTGAGCGAAGACGTGGTCGGTGTGTTGTCCGACAGCTTCCTGTCCATGGGCGTCGACTTCCACATGCAGGAACGCGTGGCCGAGATCAAGCGCGAAGACAACGGCGTGCTGACACGTCTGGAGAGCGGCAAGGAATTCCGCACCGACGCGGTGCTGTTCGCGCAGGGCCGCGAACCGAACAGCGCGGGCCTGCAAGTTGCGAATGCCGGGATCGAACTCGACGAAGGCTGGGTCACCGTCAACGCACAGTTCCAGACCAGCGTGCCGCACATCTACGCTGTGGGCGACCTGATCGGCCGCCCCGCCCTCGCCTCTACCGGCATGGAGCAAGGCCGTCAGGCGGTGCAGCACGCTTTCGGCGGCGGGCAGCAACAGTCCGCCGAGAACCTGCCGATGGCGGTGTACACCATCCCCGAGATCTCCTACGTCGGCAAGACCGAGAAGGAAGTGCAGCAAACCAATGCCCCTTACGTGGTCGGCCGCGCCTACTTCAAGGACAGCGCGCGCGGCCAGATCAACGGCGACATGCACGGCCTGCTGAAACTGGTGGTGGATGCCGACACCGAGAAACTGCTGGGCGTACACATCGTGGGCGAACAAGCCAGCGAACTGGTGCACATCGGCCAACTGGTGATGAACCTCAACGGCAGCGTGCGCGACCTGATCAGCAACGTGTTCAACTACCCGACGCTGGCCGAGTGTTATAAGCTGGCCGCGCTGGATTGCACGCATCAATTGGAGCGTCGCACTTAAACTAAAAACCGTTCGTGCTGAGCTTGTCGAAGCACAACCCCGTTCACATTTCGACAAGCTCAATGCGAACGGAAAATGAATTCGATGTTCCTCTTTCACAGAAAGGCGCATATGAAAACGTTGCTAGGTTTGCTCACCCTCCTCCCCGCCCTCGCGTTCGCATCACCTTTCAACATCGAGAACATCGCCCCCGGCGTGTACGTACACCACGGCGAACACAAAGACCTCGCCGAACATTACGGCGGCGACATCTGCAATCTCAGCTTCATCGTCGGCAGTAAAGGCGTGGCCGTGATCGACACCGGCGGCTCGCCATCCGTTGGCGCAAAACTGCGTAAAGAGATTCGCAAGGTCACCCAGCTACCCATCCTGTATGTGATCCAGACCCACGTGCACCCCGACCACGCCATGGGCAGCGCCGCCTTCAAACAGGACAAGCCCACCTTCGTCGGCCACAGCAAACTGGCGAACGAGATGGCGCTGCGCAAGGAAGCTTATCTGCGCAACCAGAACGTATGGATAGACGCAGATGCAAAAGGCACAGAACTCATCCCGCCCGATCTGTCTGTTGAGACCACCCACGACCTCGACCTCGGCGACCGCACCCTGCACCTCACCGCCCACCCCATCGCGCACAGCCCTTCCGACCTCAGCGTGCAAGACAGCGCCAGCAAGATACTGTGGACCGGCGACCTGCTGTTCATCGAACGCACGCCGTCAGTCGATGGCGACATCGCATCTTGGCTCAACGTCATCGAACAACTACGCGCAGAAAAATCCCCCCGCATCGTGCCCGGCCACGGCCCGGTCACGACGAAAGGCGATGTCGCACTGGATGATGAGAAGCGTTACCTGACGGTATTGCTAAGTGACGTGCGCGCCGCGATCAAACGCGGCGACAGCATGGAGCAAACCATCGACACGGCGGCGCAATCGGAGAAGGGGAAATGGGTGCTGTTTGATAGCACCAACCGACGGAATGTTGCGCGGGTGTTTCCGGTGTTAGAGTGGGAGTAGACCTTCACTCAATCATCTTAATAGACGTTATCAGCCAACCGACGGCTATCATCTGCCCGCATATCATTGCCAGTTTGGTCTGGCGGGTAAATTTTAGTAATTGTTAGGGGTAAATAATATGACCACTTCGAAGAGACCGAGGAAACCGTATAGCGATAGATCACTGGAAGAAAAGATAACCTCGAATTGGGCAAAGACACTGGGCCTATTCCGAAGGGGGGAATACTCTACAGTCGTAATTCGAGCCGCGACAACCATAGAGCTAGCATCGAACCTACTCATAAAAGCAGAGTTTCAGGAAAACCGTCAGCTCCCAGAGAATTTTGTAGAAAACCTAATGATGTGGGCGAATGGCCTAATGGGAAAAGTGGATCGGCTTCTTTTGCCAATATTCAAAGGAACCGAAAAAGAACAAGAACTGAGGAATATTAAAAAACGTTCTGAAGATATTAATGACGAACGCAACAATGTTGTTCATCGAGGCCAGTTCAAAGCAAAAAGTACTGCTACAAGAGTAATAACTGAAGCTGCGTACATTATTAATTCCTTCTCCGCCTTGGCTGGCAATTCCTTAATTGTGTCATCAGAAATCGATGAAGAAGATGAAGACTCTTAACCCCCTCATAAAGCCTGCGTAGGGCGCATTAGCCGCAAGGCATAATGCGCCGAATGCAAAACATCCGGCGGGTTACTAACCCGCCCTACATCAAAATCACAAATCCCCCGTACTCGCCGCCACCATCATATCCTTCATGGCGGCCATCACTTTCTCGGCGCTCTTGCGTGTGTCTTCCGGCATGGCCTGGATCATCTTCAGGTCCATCATCATGGAGATGACCCAGCGCTTGCCGGTCTTGTCTTCGATGATGGCGATGCGGCAGGGCATGAAGGCGATCATCATGTGGTCGGCAGCGAGCAGTTTGTTGGCGGTGAGGCCGTCGCAGAAATTGAAGATCTCCATTCGCTTGGCGGGCTTGCCGGTGAGGGATTCGATCTCTTTGTAGAGTTTGTTGACGCCGACGAATTTGAGGTTGTGCTGGTTGGCGCGCAGCTTGAGCGATTCCACGGCGTCGTCGAAGCTGATGTCGTCCTGCACCTGGACGCTGGCGATCTGCAGCTGGACGTTGGTGTAGCTGAGTCCGTCTGCGTCCGCGAGTTGTGCGGCGGCCAGCAGCAGGATGGCGAACAGGGCTTGCAGTGTTTTCATTTTGCTTCCTTTCATTGCATGCGACATTGATGAGAGCGATCTACTAGGCCAGCAGCCTCAAGCCCTGCGTACGGAATTGCTCTGCTTTGCTTTCATCTATGGACAGCCGGATCAGCTTGCAGCAACGCTCCAGCGTCTGCGTCAGTGCTTCTTTCACATCTTCTGTATCCTGCAGGCGCTCAATGACTTTGCTCCCGTGCGCACCAAGCAAGTGGCGAGCCAGTTCAATGAGCCCAGCCCGACCTGTTGATGCAGGCTTGAACGCAGCATGATCAGCAGCTGCATGGGCAGTCACACCCGCCGAACTGCCCACAACCTCGACATATCCGTTGTCTAGCAGCCATACCAACTGCTCGTTGAATTCGGGCAAGCCAGCGTAACGATCGAGCAAGTCGCCCCGACTGGTCTTGCCGTCGACCATGATGAGGATGGCACGCAGTTTTTGCGGCACGGCATCGCTGCGTCGTGCCAGCTCTTCTGTCCCCTTGTCTGTTTTGACTAATACAGCGGCGCTATCCATGAGGACTTAGACCAGCTCTTCGATGACACGGAAGATCAGCCGCACGGTGATCAGCACATAGACCGCACCGAACAGGAAGATCAGGGCAACGATCATGTTGATGATGTTCGGCGGCAGATGGGTGAAGAAAGGCGTGACGAAGTAACCCGCCGTGAACAGGGTGACCAGCATGGTCAAGAATCCCCACTGCTTGCCCACGACGCCACCGGGTATTTTGCTGCGCAGCGAATACACCAGATACATACAGATCAGCATCACACCGATCGCTGCGATGTTTATACCCAAGATCACTTGTGATTCCATTTCCTTCTCCCCTTTCTTTTTAACTTCATCGTTGAAATATAGATGCCTCTGCCTGACGCTGTCAGACTATCCCCGGATTACCTGCTACCCCCTTCAGCTTCGGCACGTTCGGCTGCGTGACTTTCACTTCCTTCTCGTTGCGCAGGTAGCGCGCGACGAGGTCCCAGATGGGTTCGCCGCCTCGGTCTCTTGCGGCTTCCGACACAGGCGCCCAGCCTGCGACCTTGTAGGTCTGGCTGGCTTCCAGCGGTTTGCCATTGAGGCGCATGTCCTGGATGCGGCTGCCCATCTTGGCGTTCGGCTCACACGTATATTCCAGCCCGCCGACGCGCACCATGTCGCCACCCTGCTGGTAGTAGGGATCGGGGTTGAACAGGTTGTCGCCCACGTCTTCGAGGATGGTCTTGATCTGTGTGCCGGTCATCTCGGTGACGGTGGTGTAGGGATAGGTGATCGCGGTTTGATTCAGCACATCTTCCATGGTGATGGTGGCACCGGGCAGCAGAGAGGTGCCCCAGCGGAAGCCGGGGGAGAAGGCGATCGGTGCGTCCTTCTCTTTCATCAATGCGTCGAGGATGAGCTGATCGAAGCTGCCGTTGAAGTTGCCGCGGCGATAGAGCAGGCCGTCGGTGATCGCCAACTTTTCATCCAGCTTGGCGGCATAGGGTGCGCGGTGTTTCTGGATCAGCGCAGTCATGTCTTTGTCCGCTGCGAGCAGGTTGGAGAACACCGGCAGCAGTTTGTAGTGGAAGCCTTTGACCTTGCCGCCCTTCACTTCGAAATCGAGCACGCCGAGGAACTTGCCGTTGGAGCCGGCATTGGTCACCAGCGTGACGCCGCCTGCGTTCTTGACCGGGATGGGTGCGGGGATGCCGTCGTGGGTGTGGCCGCCGAGGATGGCATCAAGGCCTGTCACGCGCGAGGCGAGCTTGAGGTCGACATCCATGCCGTTGTGCGACAGCAGCACGGCGACTTGTGCCCCCTTGCCGCGCGCTTCATTGATGATCTCCTGCAGATGGTCTTCCTGTATGCCGTAGGACCAATCCGGCACGAAGTAGCGCGGGTTGGCGATGGTGCTGTAGGGGAAGGCCTGGCCGATGATGGCGACGGGTACGCCGTTCATCTCCTTGATGACGTAGGGCTTGAACACGGGGTCGCCGAAGTCGGTGGTCTGCACGTTGTGCGCGACAATGTCCATCTTACCTTGCAGTTGATCTTCGATCTCTTTCACGCGGTCTGCGCCGTAGGTGCATTCCCAGTGCATGGTCATCACATCCACACCGAGTTGCAGACAGGCATCGACCATGTCCTGACCGTTGGTCCACATAGCCTGACCGGTGCCCTGCCAGGTGTCTCCGCCGTCCAGCAGCAAAGCACCGGGACGCGCAGCGCGCACTTGTTTGACCAGTGTCGCGAGATGCGCGAAGCCGCCCACCTTGCCGTAGTGACGTGCGGCTTCTACGTAGTCGAGGCTGGTGTAGGCGTGCGCCTGTGCGGTGCCGGGTTTGACGCCGAAATGTTTGAGCAATGCATTGCCGACCAGATGCGGCGGCTTGCCGCTCATCGCACCGATACCGAGGTTGATCTCCGGCTCGCGGAAGAAGACAGGGTTGAGCTGTGCGTGACTGTCGGTGATGTGCAGCAGGCTGACATTGCCTTTGCGCGGCAGGTCGTACATGCGCGCGGCATCGCTGGCGGCGTATGACTCGTTGCTGTTCAGTACGAAGCCGCCCGCCGAGGCGATAGCCAGTATCTGTAAGAATTCGCGTCGATTCATGCCCATCATGTTTCCTTTATAGAAAGCAGGCTGATGCGGGGACATACCAGACCGCCCCGACGAGGAGGAGCGGGACGGTCCGGTATGTTGTTACTTGTTGACGGGCGACTCGGGGTCCAGCAGCAGCGCTACCAGGTCCTTCATCTGTTCTTCGGTGAGAATGCCCATGTGGCCGAAACGCGGCATGTTGGCGCAGGCGTTGCCTGCCTTGGCGTTGTAGATGCGGCCGTAGGCATAACGCTGGATGTCCTCGCCGTAGCCGCGTTCCTTGCCGAAATGCAGCAGGCTGGGGCCGATGGTGCCGTAAGCGATCTCGGTAGCAGACAGCTGGTGGCAGTTGTAGCAGTTGCCGCCACGCGGGTCTTCGGCCTTGTCTTTCCAGGTCATGCCCTTGCCGCTCTGTGCCAGCTTCTCGCCTGCTTTCCAGTCGCCCATGTATTTGCCGTCGGCAGGCCATTTGATGGCTTCCGATTCCTTGGCTTCCAGTTTGGCTTTCAGCTTCTTGGGCAGCTTGTCGACATATTTGCTGCATGCGGCCTGCAGCTCGTCCTGATTCACGCGCGTCGCCTTGGCGATGCCTTTGTCGCGGAAGTCACGCTTCACGATCATGGCAGTCTTGGCGTCCAGATCCTTTGCCTTGTCCGCCGCCTGCGACTGTGCTGCAACCATGGCCAGTGAGAGGCTGACCGCGAATCCAATCATCGATTTCGTATTCATGTTCGTCATCTCCTAGCGTTTCAGACCTGGGCCGGCATACTCTGCACCGTTCGCACTCACTGCCAGATAGGTGGTCAGTGCGATGGTTGCTTCGGAAGCGAACTTCGGTTCCGGGAAGCGTTGCTGGCGGAAACAGTCATTCAGGCGCCACTGGAAGGAGCGTGTCAGACCTTGCGAAACACGGTAAGCGGGCCACGATGTGTAGGCTGCCTGAGCGTCCTTCTTGCTACTGCGCATGTTGGGCAGATCCTGCATGCGGATGCGTACGCCGCTGGTGGCATGGCAAGTGGAACAGGCGAAGTCGTACGGGCCGGCACGGTAGTTGAAGATGCGCTTGCCGATCTCGTAGGCTTCCTTCACCTTGGGATGCTTGGTGGAGACTTTCATCTTCATGCCTTTGGACTGGCCGGCCACATAGCTCGCCAGGGATGAGATGTCGGATTCTTTCTTGTCGGAGGCAAAAGGCTTGGCGGTGATCTGCTCTTCGGGGATGCCTTGCAAGGTGGTCATGCAGGTGAGCAGACGCGATTCCAGGTCTTGCACTTTCTTGGTGTCTTTGAAGTAGCGAGGCATTTCGGCATAGGCGCCTTTGACCACGCCCTTGCCTTTGCCCAGATCGCACTTCTCCAGACTGACCTTGTTCGGGCCGCCCGGGGTCTTCCACAGCTCTTCGCCGCGCATCTCGTCGAATTCGGCGGGATTGCCGTCGCTGATCATCTCGCGGTATTGCGCGATACGATCCGAGTCGGTGATTTCCGGCTCGGCCCAGGCCGCGCCGCCGATGGTCAAGGACAGCACCATCACTGCTTTGCATATCTGATTGGTGTTCATTTGTTCTCCCTGATATAAAAATGGCCATGCAGTCGCATAGCCAATTCGTTCATCACATCATCACGAGATGGTCACCTCGTCGCTGCGGCTGTCGCCCTTGTTGTCAACCCAGCTGACCTTGACCTTCCCCCCTGCACTGCCGCCCTTGAACATGAACATCAGGTAGGGGTTCTTGGAGATCGACTGGCCGAACTGTGCTTCCAGCACGATGCGCCCTTCATATTCCGCTTTGACTTCGGTGATGAACCAGGCAGGGATCAGGTTGCCGTCTGCGTCCTTGCGCAGGCCTGTTTCCATGTCGTGCTGCATCAGGATCTTGACTTCGGTCATGCCCTCTTTGACAGAGGCGCGTATTTTCATTGGCTTGCCCATTTTGTCTTCCTTATCCGAGTGAATGATGTCCGCTGCGATTAACCGCCGCAGCCGCCCGCAGTGACTTTGACTTCTTTCGAAGTTTGGTAGTACTTGCCGTCGGCTTTGACCAACGCGACCACGTGGGCAGTCTTGCCCATCTTCACGCGGGTCGTGATCTCGGGTGCGGATCCTTCAGGAATGGTGAACACGGCCGCCAGCACGTTGGGGTTCTTGTCCACCATGATGGCGATCTGCTCGACTTTGGGCAGTGAGGTGGAGATGCCGACCGGTACCACTGCGCCGTTCTCGGCGATCTCGGGTACTGTCAAACGGATCATGGCCGAATTCTCTTCAGGGTTGGTCGCCCCGAGCGAACTCAATGCTTCGTCGACTGCCTTGGATGTGAATGCGGGCTTGTTCCATTCCGCCAGCGCTTCGCTCGGACGCAGCAGGCTCGCACCGCCGAACAAGGCCAGCAAGCCTATGCCCCCGGTAGATAATGCTTTGCGACGTCCCAGATCTATCTCTTTGTTCATCAAGATTCTCCCTTTCCCGTTTCGTTATTAAAACAAGAACTGCACATTCGCCTGCCTGATCCACCTTCAACGCCTCATCTTGCAATGAGCCGCCAAGCGCGGAAGCGAATCGTATACCCGACAAGATTATGAAGTCAATAACACGGGCATAACCCTGATGGGGGGTGGGTGAAACTATTAAGTGTGATCCGACACTGCATCCCCCGACAGGCGCTGGCGGGCTTCACTGCCCGTTGCGGGAGGTTTGTTCAGCAAGTTGTATGCACGCAACAAAAAGGCCTGCGCGCGGCAGGCCTTTTTCCCGATCTTCAGCGCGTCTCTTCAGCGATGGAATGCAACAACGCCGTTCACTGTTGTTGCCCTGTCCTGGAAGCCGTAAACAACACCGGCGCCGGTCGCCCCCAAACCTGTGAATGAGCCGCCGATGCCGCCCTGGATCGCCACCCCGTTGGCAGTGGCCGTGAAGGTACCGCCGCCATTTCCGTCACCGAAGATGGTTTGCTGGATCGGCAAATTGGTCCCGGTCGCCACATAGTTTGTGCCCGCCACGGTGGCATTCACGCCCACATTCACTGTCATCGCGGAGAAATCGGCCTGCAACATCGCGCTGTTCAGCGTGCCGACGTTACCCTGATTGTCGGTCGGGCTGGTGCCGCCACCCAGTGTGTAGTTATACGTTCCCGAAGCGGGTAAGGTCACCGGCCCGTTCATCACCGGTGCTGTCAGCCAGTGCAGACTGCTCTTGGTGTTATCGATTGGCGTCAAGGCAGTATTGGTCACGCGGTCGGCCATCCCCAGGCTGCCACCTTGCCAACGCCCCCAGCTGATTCCAGAAACAGGATCTTTTCCCTGATCGACTGCAATGGCCGTGCCGATGGACATGACGATGTTGGAATTCATGCCGGCGGTTGTGTCACTGTTGTTCAGCGCCATATCAAAGCGAGTCAGGTTCCCTGCCGCGTCCCTGATCACGCGCCCTGCATTATTGAAGGCACCGTTGATGTCATAGAACGCGCCGTTATTGCCGGCAATACCCATTGGGTCATATCTGGAAATTGCCACCAATTGATACGGTGTTGCCAGGTCGACCGTGGTTGCGGGTGCTCCGTTCACAGTATCCAGCCTGAATGCGGTGGCGCCGCTGATGCTCTGCGCCAGGGTGTCGGTGAAGTAATACTGCATGAAGGCACCATTGACTCCGTTGCCGGTGAGCTGCCCGGTGATATATCCCTGTCCTGCAGTCACGCCATCCATCACGATATCCAGAGTGCCGCCGTTGAAGCTATCGAAATGCGCACGGGAATTGCCGACGCCACTGTTGGAAGTCAGCTGCATCCCGCTGGCTGCGGCTGTCCAGCTATGGCCACCGCCGCTCACTGCCAGATTCGCTGCCACGGTCTGGCTGGTGAAGTTGACCGACAGACTGGCGGAACCGATCACGCCCGTAACGCCCGACTGGGTAACTGGCGCCGTACCGCCATCCAGCACGTAGGTCGCGGTACCGACCAGGGCTTCCGGCAGATAGAACGGATTCACGCTGGGGCCGGTGATCCAGCTGCCGTAGCCGCCGGAGAAGGTCTGCGTAAATGAACTAGAAGGCGAACCCGAGTACAGCGTGGTGGTAGTCAAAGATGGCACCACGGCATAGCGCCCGAATTTGATGCCTGTGGAAGATACGCTATTTGCTTCGCCCGTCACCGCACCCGATGCGCCGGTCAGCGTATAGGTCTCCCCCGTGCTGCAAGGCGAGATCGAACAGGTCCCTCCCCATGTTACCGAGAAGCTGGGATTCGTTGCATTGGGTGCAATGGCAGTCGGCAAGGTTTCCAGACTGTATGGGTACGGGTAGAAACTGAACGACAAACTATCGGCTAAGATCAAGGAAGTCACCACATATGGATTGGTCACCGGTTTGGTCACCAGCGTGGTCAAGGTCGTGGTCGAGCCCCCCTGAACCAGCGTTTGCGTGGTGGAGTTCAATATCGCACCGGTGGTGGTATTGACCAGCACGACCGGCACCAGCAATGGCGGTGCCTCTATCGCCTGCCCGGGCATGGGTGCCACAGACGGTGGCGGCGGGAGCGGCTGCAGCGGTGCTCCGTCTGCTGTGGCCGTACGGATCGGTGCAGGGCCGGCTGCGCCGGGACGCGGGCCTTGAACTTCCCCACCCTCAGCGCCTTGGGCATCGCCACTACCCGGCGTACCTGCATCGCCATTATTCGGCCCTTGGCCTGCAGGTTTTGGCCCAGAATCAGCCTGCTCGGCCTTGGCTGTTTGCTCTTCGGCATTTTCCTGAACGGTTTTATTCGGGGCGGCCGCGACTGTGAAGATATTGGTGTTGATAGGCGCCAGCACCGGCAATGCGTTCAGTCCGCTGGAAAAGCCCATCTGGTTGGGGCGCACGTTGATCGTGCCCAGATTGGTCGTCAGGGTGGTCTCGCCTACGTTCACCTTGCTGTATGTCCCGGCGAGTACGGCAGCATCGCCGACGGGAACGACGAACGATTCATGGTCGGTGCCGCGAATGCCGATGGTAGCCGACGGCGTTTTGATCCTGTAATTGTGCTTGTTACGGGAACCGATCAAACCGGTCACTGCGCGGAAGCCGCCTTTGAGCAGGGAAAAGAAACTGCGTTCGCTGCCATCCTGTTTGCCATTGAAGACGAACTTGTCGAACTTCATCTGCGTATTGGGACGGATCGCCACAAAACCGCCGTCCAGCATTTTGATCTGGGCCGAAGAGGAAACAGCCGTCGCAATGGTGTCTCCCTCGGCAACCCTGTCGCCCTTTTTCAGCAATCGCGTAGCACCTGCAGTCGTGACCTGCACATTCCCGTAGACGAATTGGACCTTACCCGCAATCGCCGCCTGCGCTGCTGGCGCGAACAACGTCAGGCTGGCCAGCACGATGATGAAAAGACAATTGGTTTGTTTGATGGTTTTCATGATCAACCTCTTTCAGGAATATTGCGACATATCCGACTATCTGAAATCCCGACGCACAGCCAAGGATGCATCGACACGATCAAAACTGTAAATGGCGATATTGGATTTATTTCGCGTGTAAGTCAGCTGGGGACGGAGCGACCATGACTTGGCAAACGTCCAATTGCTGCCCAAAACCGCGTCGTACTGTTCGTCATCGCGCTTGGTCAGGAAGGCCAGGTTTTCCTTGTCATAGCGCCCTCTTTGATAACCTGCGCTGACAAACACCGCCCATGCTTCAGCGAAGGTCATTTGTCCGCCGAACCGCAAGCCGAAGCCGACTTTGCTGCCATCCGCCCGGTCGTTCACTGCAGCCTCTTTCAACCCGTTCAGGCTTGCGAACAACACTGTTGTGCCATCCCCCATGAGGTGCAATATGCCAGCACCAATGACGGATTGATTGAAGTCATTCACCTGATAGGTGGTTTCGGAATAGCGATTCCTGCTGTATTGACCGAACAGGTTGAGCTGATCATTTGAACCGAAATTGTGCTGCCAACTGCCTGTCAGCCCCGCAGCATTCCTGTTCTTTACATGCGCTTGCTCATAGAAACCCCAGGTGACGCCCAGTCTGAATACCTCGTCCCCCGCAGCAAAAGCGGCTCCTGCACGAACATCCAGGCCGCCCGAATCAAAGTCGTGCATCTTGTTATTGTTGCGCTGGCGCAGGTCGAGTCCGCCATACGCGCTCCACTGCTCGTTGAACATGCGCGTTACCTCGCCGCCCGTGGCAGCAGTGAAATAGGTCGCCGGCGTTTTGAGGCTGGTGGGATTCAGTGTGAACACTAGATCGCCGAAGGCAGGAACTGCCACATCCGATTGACTGGTGGAGTTGTTGGCGTTCGTGTCGCGACCGATCGCGCCTTCCACATAAGCCGAGTAGCGGGTCTTCCTGGCATCCTCCGCCGACTCGATGGCAGCCAGATATTTCTCGATAGTGATACGTGCGGCTTCCGGTGGCTCCTGCTTCATCACCGATTCGAACTCGGTCTTGGCGCGCGGCAGATCACCGAGATGGAAATATGCACGCGCCATATCCAGTCTTGCACCAGCAAAGTTGGGATCGATTGCCAATACTCGCTCGAATGCGAGCGTCGCTTTATCGGGATGCCCGCTATCCAGTGCCGCGATACCCAGCAAGTAGTCGAATTGTTGATTGCCCGAATATTCGAAGTCCTTGGCCGACAACAATTGGTATGCCTCTTCCGGCTTGCCTGCATTAAGCAAGGCTTCCGCCTCTTTCAGCAATTGGTCTGGCACACTGACTGATGTACCCGCCAATACAATAGGTTGTTCTTCAACTGACGGAGTCGCCGGAATGGAAGGCGCCGAAAATGCCCTGATGACCACTCCACCCGCTGCATAGGCAGCCCCCTGCAGTCCAACACTCATGAACAAAACAATAGTAGTGAAACTTCGTAACGAGATACGTCCCATGCTTACTCCTTCGATGATTCATGGTGACTCGGACCGGCAATGCCACCAATATTCGCGCAGCTTCTCTTTGCGAGCGTCTGGTTCTTCGCCGCATTCTATTACCAGAACAAGGATATGTCGTTACGTTTTGGGTACACAGAAAGCAAAAGGCCCACCGGTCAGGTGGGCCTTTTCGTATTCTGGTGGCTCGGGGCGGAATCGAACCACCGACACGCGGATTTTCAATCCGCTGCTCTACCAACTGAGCTACCGAGCCGTTTTTATTCTTCCTTCCCGGACGGGTCGGTCAAAACGAAGGCGCGCATTGTAGCCATAAGCGGCGTTATGGGCAACACAAAAAACAAACCCCGCACAAGGCGGGGTTTGTTGGTCTGCCTGAGCAGGCAAATTACATCATGCCGCCCATACCGCCCATGCCACCCATATCAGGTGCAGCAGGCTTGTCTTCCGGCAGTTCTGCGACCATGCATGCTGTGGTCAGCATGAGGCCAGCAACGGAAGAGGCGTTCTGCAGTGCGGTGCGGGTGACCTTGGTCGGATCGACCACGCCCATCTCCAGCATGTCGCCGTACTCGCCGGAACCGGCGTTGTAGCCGAAGCTGCCCTTGCCATCCAGCACCTTGTTGACGACTACGGAAGGCTCGTCACCTGCATTGGAGACGATGGCACGCAACGGCGCTTCCATCGCACGCAGCACGATGGTGATACCGGCGTCCTGGTCGTGGTTGTCGCCCTTCAGGCCTGCAACAGCTGCCTTGGCACGCAGCAGTGCTACGCCGCCGCCAGGGACGATGCCTTCTTCAACTGCAGCACGGGTCGCATGCAGTGCATCTTCCACGCGTGCTTTCTTCTCTTTCATCTCGACTTCGGTCGCTGCACCGACCTTGATCACTGCCACACCGCCGGACAGCTTGGCCTTGCGCTCTTGCAGCTTCTCTTTGTCGTAGTCGCTGGAGGACTCGTCCATCTGCTTGTTGATGGTGGCGATACGTGCCTGGATAGCATCGGTCTTGCCGTGGCCGTCGATGATGGTGGTGTTGTCCTTGCCCACTTCGATACGCTTGGCCTGGCCCAGATCGTCCAGTGTCGCTTTTTCGAGTGTCAGGCCGACTTCTTCAGCGATCACGGTGCCGCCGGTCAGGATGGCGATGTCTTCCAGCATGGCCTTGCGACGGTCGCCGAAGCCAGGTGCCTTGACGGCAACAGTCTTCAGGATGCCGCGGATGTTGTTCACCACCAGGGTTGCCAGTGCTTCGCCGTCTACGTCTTCAGCGATGATCAGCAGCGGACGGCTGGTCTTGGCGATCTGTTCCAGTACGGGCAGCAGGTCGCGGATGTTGGAGATCTTCTTGTCGTGCAACAGTACGTAGGGGTTCTCCATCGCAGCGATCTGGCGATCCTGGTTGTTGATGAAGTACGGGGACAGGTAGCCACGGTCGAACTGCATACCCTCGACCACGTCAAGTTCGTCTTCCAGACCGGAACCGTCTTCGATGGTGATGACGCCTTCCTTGCCGACCTTGTCCATCGCTTCAGCGATCTTCTCGCCGACGGCGGTGTCGGAGTTAGCGGAGATGGAACCGACCTGTGCGATCTCCTTGCTGGTCGCGCAAGGCTTGGACAGCTTCTTCAGCTCTTCAACTGCGGTGCCCACAGCCTTGTCGATACCGCGCTTCAGGTCCATCGGGTTCATGCCGGCGGCCACGAACTTCATGCCTTCCTGCACGATGGACTGTGCCAGCACAGTCGCAGTCGTTGTACCGTCACCGGCCACATCGGAAGTCTTGGAAGCAACTTCCTTCACCATCTGTGCGCCCATGTTCTCGAACTTGTCTTTCAGTTCGATCTCTTTGGCAACGGACACGCCGTCCTTGGTGATGGTCGGTGCGCCGTAGGAACGGTCCAGTACCACGTTGCGGCCTTTGGGGCCCAGGGTCACCTTGACCGCGTCGGCCAGGATATTGACACCCACGACCATCTTGGCACGTGCTGCATCATGGAATTTCACATCTTTAGCTGCCATTTTTTATTCTCCTGAATTCGTTGATTGCTTAGGCTTCGATGATGCCGATGATGTCGTCTTCACGCATTTGCAGCAGTTCGACACCGTCCATCTTGAAGGACTGACCGGAATACTTGCCGAACAACACCTTGTCGCCGACCTTCACGTTCATCGGGCGCACTTTGCCGTCGTCACCGATCTTGCCGTTGCCTACAGCGATGATTTCGCCTTGGTCAGGCTTCTCGGTTGCAGCGTCGGGAATGACGATGCCGGAAGCGGTCTTGCGCTCTTCTTCCATGCGCTTGACGATGACACGATCGTGCAAAGGACGAATTTTCATGCTTATTTCTCCTAAATCAGTGAGTTGATGATTTGCGTCAGCGGAGACTTAGCACTCCCCGCCAGCGAGTGCTAATGATATGGGCGCCGTCCGCCCAATTCAAGAGCAGCGAAGGTATTTCTTTTGAAAATCAGGCCAAGACCGCACGCAAGGCGGCCTCCAGATCAGGATAACGACAATGTGCCCCTGCAGCTTCCATCCGTACCGGCAGCACGCGCTGTCCTTCAAGCACCAGACCGGCACGTTCGCCCATGACCTGTTTGAGCAGAAACGCTGGCGCTGAGAACGGAGCGGGACGCCGCAGGACCGCAGCCAGCGTGCGGGTGAATTCGGCATTGGTGACCGGCTTGGGTGAGGTCATGTTGAAAGCCCCGCTCAGTTGCGCATCCTGCAACAGGCGCAGCACCCGCTGTACATAGTCGTCGATATGGATCCAGCTCATCCACTGCTTGCCATCACCGAGCCGGGCCCCTAGCCCGAGGCGGAACGGCGGCAGCATGCGGGCCAACAGACCGCCATCACTGGAAAGGATCAGCCCGGTACGCAGCAGGCAGACTCGCACTCCGTACTTTTCAGCTTCAATGGCCGCCGCTTCCCAGTCCACGCAGAGCCGGGCCGGAAAATCCGTGCCCGGCCCTGACGTTTCATTCAGTTCCATGTCGCCGCGCCCGCCGTAGTAGCCGATCGCAGATCCCGACAGTAATACAGCAGGCTTGCGCTCGGCCTGCGCGATACATGCAACCAGCTTTTCCGTAAGGACGATACGACTGTCGCGCAACACTTGTTTGCGCTTTTCTGTCCAGGCGGCATCGACGATAGGCTCGCCTGCCAGATTGACCACGGCATCGAAATGCCGCTCAGGCCGCCAGTCATCAAGCGAGCGCAGTGCCAGCACCCCGGCGCCGCACTTGACGGCCACCGTCTCCGGCTGACGGCTGAATACGGTCAGGGAATGTCCTTCATTACGCAAGGCACGGCACAAGGCGCGACCGATCAACCCAGTGCCACCAGTGAGCAGAATGTCCATGGCAGTCTCCTCGCTTCGGATGAGGCTTCATCTTACGCTATGATTAGCCGCATGACATCCAACCCCTCCCTGCTCGCGCGCAGCTTGTCCGCCGTGTGGCACCCCTGTACCCAGATGAAGCGGCACGAAACCTTGCCGCTGGTACCCATTGCCCATGGCAAAGGCGTATGGCTTTATGACTTCGATGGCAAGCGCTATCTGGATACGGTCAGCTCCTGGTGGGTGAACCTGTTCGGACATAGCGAGCCGCGCATCAACGCTGCCCTCACCGACCAGCTCGGCAAGCTGGAACATGTGATGCTGGCCGGATTCACCCATGAGCCGGTGGTGCAGCTTTCCGAGCGCCTGCGCGAACTGGCGCCGTCGGGGCTGGGCCATTGCTTCTATGGTTCAGACGGCGCATCGGCCACCGAGATTGCGCTGAAGATGAGTGCACACTACTGGCGCAACCATGGACAAACTCAAAAGACGCAGTTTCTCAGCCTGCAGAACAGCTATCACGGCGAGACGCTGGGTGCGCTGACGGTGACTGACGTGGCACTGTTCCGCGATGCCTACGGGGCACTGATCCGACAGAACGCGACCGTGCCCAGTCCGGACAGTCGCAACGCGCGGCAGGGCGAAAGTGCTGAGGCGTTTGCACTGCGTTGCGCCGACGCGCTCGACCAGCATCTGCAACAGCATCATGCGCAGATCGCCGCGATGATCGTCGAACCGCTCATCCAGGGCGCGGCGGGTATGGCGATGTATCACCCCGCTTACCTGCGTGCTGCACGTGAACTGTGTACACGTTATGGCGTGCACCTGATCGCGGACGAGATCGCGGTCGGCATGGGACGGAGCGGCACGCTGTTCGCCTGCGAACAGGCCAACATCCGGCCCGACTTCCTGCTGCTATCCAAAGGCATCACCGGCGGCTACCTGCCGTTGTCAGTGGTGATGACCACCGATGACATCTATCAGGCCTTTTACGCCGATGAGAGCGCACGCGGCTTCCTGCATTCGCATTCGTATACAGGCAACCCGCTGGCCTGCCGCGCCGCGCTGGCGACGCTGGACATCTTTGCCCAGGACGATGTGCTCAATGTCAATCGCGGCAAGGCCGCCTTCCTCAACCGCATCGCCGAACCGCTGCGCACCCATCCGCGCGTGCGCGACTTCCGCAACACCGGCATGGTCTGGGCGTTCGAGGTCGAATCGTCGCATGCGGATTTCGCGCAGCGCTGTTTCAGCCTCGGTCTGCAACAGGAATTGCTGTTGCGCCCCATGGGCAACACGGTATATTTCATGCCACCTTACGTCATCACCGAAGAGGAAATGCAACTGATGGTCTCGCGCACGCTGACCGTCATCGACGAACTGCCATGAAACTGCTTGTCACGATATTCGCAACCTTGTTCATCTCGCACCATGCCGGCGCTGCTTCCCTGCCGTCGACGGTAAAGGAGGAGCTCAAGAAAGCAGGCATACCGATGTCCGCCATCGCCGTCGAAGTGCGCGAGGCCGGCCGCTCGAACAGCCTGATCAGCCTAAATTCCCAACTGGCGATGAACCCGGCTTCCAACATGAAGCTGCTCACCACCTTTGCCGCGCTCGATATGCTCGGCCCTGCGTACAGCTGGAAGACCGAGGCATATACCGATGGAGAACTGGATGACGGCGTGCTGTATGGCGATCTGATCCTGAAAGGTTACGGCGATCCGAAATTCACCATCGAGCAATTCTGGCTGTGGCTCTCCGATCTGCGCACACGCGGTCTGCGCGAGATCAAAGGCGATCTGGTACTTGATCGCAGTTACTTCGACCTGGCCCCGCACGACCCCGCAGAGTTCGACAACGATCCGATGCGCGCCTACAACGTCGGCCCGGATGCGCTGCTGTTGAACTTCAACACCCTTCGCCTGCGATATCTGCCCAACGGCGACAAATTGAAAGTGGTCAGCGAACCGCGTATCGCCGGCGTCACCCTCGACAACCAGCTTGCCCCGAACGGCCGCGCCACCGACTGCCGCAACTGGGACGACAAGGTGACCATACAGCCCGGCGGTGACAGCGTCGTGCTGCTGGGCGACTACCCGATAGGTTGCGGCGAGCGCGAACAGAGTCTGAACGTGATGCCGCACACGCGCTATGTAGAAGCCGTGTTCCGCGCGATCTGGCAGGAACTGGGCGGCACACTGGACGGCATCCAGCGCGAAGGCACAGTCCCCCAGAGTGCACGCCTGCTTGCCACCCATCGCTCCGAACCGCTGAGCAGCATCATTCGCGACATCAACAAATTCAGCAATAACGTGATGGCCCGGCAGTTGTTCCTGACACTGGGCGAGACGCTGCCACTGGAGAACGAACCCGGCGACATGCCGGCCGTCTTCTCTGGCAGCGAGACCAGCCGCCGCATGAGCATCGAACGCAGCGTCTTCGCCATGCAGAACTGGCTGACGCGCGAACGCCTGGAATTCAAGGAGCTTGTACTGGAGAACGGCGCCGGCCTGTCGCGCATCGAGCGCATCAGTGCCGCGCATATTGCAGATCTGCTCGAACATGCCGCCGCCCACCCGCTCAGCGCAGAGCTGATGGCATCCATGCCCATCCTCGGCGTGGACGGCTCCATACAGCAGCGCCTGACCGACAGTCCAGCCGCCAGCCACGCCCATCTCAAGACCGGCACCCTGGAAGGCGTCAAAGCGATCTCCGGCTACATGCGTTCAAAGAGTGGCAAAGAGTGGGTGGTGGTGTTCCTCATCAATCATCCCAATGCCAAATATGGACAGGATGCGCAGGATGCCCTACTTGAATGGCTGGCGGCTCGCAGTTGAATCTCAATCTTAAACGCTCATCATGAACCGAGATGTTGCACATCCTGTTGCCTTAGTGATATTGCTGTCTTGCACGGCCGCCCATGCATCCGGCACAACCCCAGGCGGCAACGAATTGGGTGTATCACTTGGCTTCTACCGCTACGAAGAACCCGGCTTGATGTCTTTGCAGGGTCTCAAAGGCGGTTTCGATCTGCGCACCACCAAAGCCTATCCCAACCGCCACACTTTCTTGCGTGGCGAATTACGCTATGCGGGTGGCACGGTGGATTACGCCAGCAACGGCACTGGAAGCAGCAGTGGCGAACCGGATTGGTATATTGAAGGACGCGCACTGATCGGCAGCGACTGGCTTCTGCGCTCAGCAACCGTTTCAAGCTATATCGGTCTCGGTTACAGGTTCCTGCTGAACGATGGCCGCGGTATCACCAGCACCGGGCACGCCGGCTACCGCCGCGAGAGCACCTATTTTTATCTGCCGGCCGGACTCATCCTGCGGGAAACGCTGAACAGCGGCAACGAAATAGCAAGCATGATCGAATACGACCAACTCCTTTCAGGCAATCAGTTCTCAAAACTATCAGACGTTTCGACAAACTACAGTGATCTTAATAACAAGCAATCGGATGGATATGGCATCAAGATAAGGTTGAGCTACGTAACACCGAACTGGTCTGTCGGACCATATCTGCATTACTGGAACATCGCGGACTCTGCCATCATGCCTTATCGCAACGGCATGTTAATCGACTACGGCAGGGAGCCGCACAACAAGACAACGGAAGTCGGTCTCGAACTGAGCCGCCCGTTCTAAGCGATCACAATCCCAACTCGCCCCACATCGCATCCACCTTCGCTTTCACCGCTGCATCCATCACGATAGGCGTGCCCCATTCACGCTGCGTCTCACCGGGGAATTTGTTGGTCGCATCCAGCCCCATCTTGCCACCTAAACCTGAAATAGGCGACGCGAAGTCGAGGTAGTCGATCGGCGTGTTCTCCACCAGCAAGGTGTCGCGCACCGGATCCATGCGCGTGGTGATCGCCCACATCACTTCCTGCCAATCACGTGTATTGATGTCGTCATCTACCACGATGATGAACTTGGTATACATGAACTGACGCAGGAAACTCCAGATGCCGAACATCACCCGCTTGGCATGCCCGGCATATTGCTTCTTGATGCTGACCACCGCCATGCGATACGAGCATCCTTCCGGCGGCAGGTAGAAATCAACGATCTCCGGGAACTGCTTTTGCAGCAATGGCACAAACACCTCGTTCAGCGCCATGCCCAGCATCGCGGGCTCATCAGGCGGCTTGCCGGTGTAGGTCGAGTGATAGATTGGCTGCTTGCGCAGGGTGATCCGCTCGATGGTGAACACAGGGAAATGATCCTGCTCGTTGTAGTAGCCGGTATGGTCGCCATACGGCCCTTCTAGTGCAGTCTCACCGGGATGGATCACACCTTCCAGCACGATTTCTGCCGAGGCCGGCACCTGCAAGTCATTGCCGATGCACTGCACCAGCTCTGTCTTGCTGCCGCGCAACAGCCCGGCGAACTGGTATTCACTCAATGAATCAGGTACCGGCGTCACAGCCCCGAGGATGGTCGCCGGATCGGCACCGATCACCACCGACACCGGGAACGGCTGACCGGGATTCTTCTCGCAGTGATCGCGATAATCCAGCGCGCCACCGCGATGCGCCAGCCAACGCATGATGACCTTGTTCGGCCCCAGCACCTGCTGGCGATAGATACCCAGATTCTGGCGCGTCTTGTTCGGACCGCGCGTGACCACCAGCCCCCAGGTGATCAGCGGCGCGACATCGCCCGGCCAGCAATGCTGGATCGGCAGTTTGGACAGATCGACGTCCGCACCTTCCCAAACGACTTCCTGACAAGGCGCCGATGACAAGACCTTGGGCGACATGGTCATCACCTGTTTAAGGATGGGCCACTTGTCCCAGGCGTCCTTCAAGCCCTTGGGTGGCTCCGGTTCTTTCAGGTAGGCAAGCAGTTTGCCGACTTCTCGCAACGCCCCGACATCCTCCTCGCCCATGCCCAGCGCCACGCGGCGCGGCGTTCCGAACAGGTTGGCGAGCACCGGCATCTTGTGTCCGGCCACGTTCTCGAACAGCAGTGCCGGACCTTGCGTACGCAACACGCGGTCGCAGATCTCGGTCATCTCCAGATGAGTGGAGACGAGTACCGTGATGCGCCTGAGTTCCCCCATGCTTTCCAGTTGCGCGATGAAATCGCGCAGGTCGTGATATTTCATTGCCCTCTCCCCTGCCCTCGCCCGCACGGTGCGAGCGCTTGTTCAATAGAATTTCGGCTCGCCCTCGGGGCGCGTCTTGAATCGTTTGTGCAGCCAGAAGTATTGCTCCGGCATCTCCAGCGCACGTTGCTCGATGAATTCGTTCATGCGTCGCGTATCGGCAACATCATCGCCGCTTGGATAATTCTCCCAGGCGGGATAGAAAGTCAGCGCATACCCCTCATTACCCGGCAACACGCGCGCAACAACCGGCACCACTTTGCTGTCCGTCATTTGCGCGATGCGCGGTAAGGAAGTCATAGTCGCAGCCGGTATCCCGAAAAACGGCACGAACGCCCCGTCCTTGATGCCCTGATCCTGATCGGGTTGATAGATCAGGGGGTGGCCGGATCTCAAACCCTTGAGTAACGGGCGCAGTCCTTGCTGACGGGAGCACAGCAGTTGCGAACCAAAACGGCTGCGCTTGTCTTTCAACAGTTGCGTCAGGTATGGGCTCTTCTGGTTCGAGTACATGCAAACGATGTCTGCGCGCTGGGTGATCCACTGGCCGGCCACATCCAGTCCGACGAAATGTGGAAGCAGCAGGATCGCCTGCTTGTCCTTGACCGCTTCGAAGTGTTCAGCACCTTCCACCCGGATCAGGCTGTTGATACGCGCGGCGCTCGACCACCACAGGATGGTGCGCTCGATCAGCCCGCGCATGAACATGCGGAAATGCTCGTGCAACAAACGCTCGCGCTCTGCTTCACTCATCGTCGGGAAGCACAAGGCGAGATTGATCCGCCCGATGCGGCGACGGCTGCCCGCCAGACGATACATGATCTCGCCCAGCCCATTGCCGATAGCCACGATCACACGGAATGGCAGGAAGTGCATCAGCCAGAATATGAATACCCCCAGTCTTGCGCCCATCAGCCCTCACTCTCCGTCGGCGGATTCGCGCCGCGCGGTACTTTATAACGGTTGTAACTCCACAGATATTGTTCCGGGCAAGTGCGGATGAGCCGCTCCAGCGCCACATTCAATTGCGGCTCCACCGACTGCGTCATGTCGAATGTCAGCGGTTCGAAATGCAGGTCATAACCTTGTCCCTGCGGTAGCCGCACACTGTGGCACAGGAACACCGATGCCTTGCGAGCTGCAAGCAACCGTCCGAACAGCGTCATGGTGTACGCAGGCCGGCCAAAGAAAGGTGCCCACACGCCCTCGCCATTGCCCGGTGCCTGGTCGGGCAGGATGCCGATGCATTCGCCTTGCTTGAGCGCCTTCAATAACAAGCGCACACCACTCATATCTGCTGCTGCAAGCTTGACTTGCCCGCGGCAGCGGCCCCGCTGCATCAGCGCATCCAGAAAAGGCTGCCGGGGGGTGCGATACATGGTGGTCAGCGGGTAACGGGCGGCGATATACAGGCTGAGCATCTCGAAACATCCCAGGTGAGGGGTCAGGAAGATCACCCCCTTGCCCTGCGCATGCGCAGTTTCAACATGCGACCAACCTTCGCAATGCCGCACACTGCCCAGTACTTCCTCATAGGGACGCAGCCATACCCACGGCAATTCCATCACGCCCCTGCCTGCTTCCCGAATATTGGCATGCAATAACTTTTCATACCCTGCTTCACCATCGGCGACCCCGGCCAGACGCAGATTCTCACGTAATCGCGATGCATATCGGGCTGACAAGCCGTAGATCAGCCACCCCGCCAGCCCGCCCAGCCGATAAAGCCATGCCAAAGGGAGTCGAGCCAATAATTCAAACAGCCAAGTCATCCTGAGAACCCATTACATTAAGAGAAGGGGGATTTGATATACTGCGCGCCCATTTAAACATTGAAGTAGTGATCGGAGAGCCATGAGCGAGTTTTTCTTTACATCCGAATCCGTGTCCGAGGGCCATCCGGACAAGGTAGCAGACCAGATATCAGATGCAATCCTGGACGCGATTTTAGCCCAAGACCCCACGGCGCGTGTAGCCGCCGAAACTTTGGTCACCACCGGACTGACAGTTCTCGCCGGCGAGATCACCACTACTGCCAACGTGAACTACGCAAAGGTGGCGCGCGAGACCATCCGCCGCATCGGCTATGACGACCCAAGTTTGCGTTTTGACGCAGACGGTTGTTCGGTGCATGTGTGCTACGGCCAGCAGAGCCCCGACATCGCGCAAGGCGTGGACCGCGCTTCAGACGACTACCTGAATCAGGGTGCCGGCGACCAGGGCCTGATGTTCGGCTACGCCTGCAACGAGACCGACACCCTGATGCCGCTGCCCATCTACCTGTCGCACCGTATCGTTGAGCGCCAGGCCATGTTGCGCAAGGATGGCCGCCTGCCTTGGCTGCGCCCGGATGCGAAGTCGCAAGTCACAGTCAAATATGCACATGGCAAGCCGCACTCCATTGACACTGTAGTGCTCTCCACCCAGCACACGCCGGAATTCTCGCCTGCAGACAAACAGAAGACCCTGCACGAGGCCGTGATCGAAGACATCATCAAGCCGGTGCTGCCCAAAGAGCTCATCAAAGGCGACATCAAGTATCTGATCAACCCCACTGGTTGTTTCGAGATCGGCGGTCCGCACGGCGATGCCGGCCTCACCGGCCGCAAGATCATCGTGGATACCTACGGCGGCGCAGCGCCGCACGGCGGCGGCGCATTCTCCGGCAAGGATCCGTCCAAGGTGGACCGCTCCGCAGCCTATGCCGGCCGTTATGTAGCAAAGAACATCGTCGCTGCCGGCCTGGCCGACAAGTGCCTGGTGCAGGTCTCCTACGCCATCGGCGTGGCGCAGCCGACCAGCATCATGGTGAGTACCTATGGCACCGGCAAGATCTCCGACGAGAAGATCACCGCACTGGTGAAGAAGCATTTCGACCTGCGTCCCAAAGGCATCGTCAACATACTCAACCTGCTGCGCCCGATCTACCAGAAGACCGCCGCTTACGGCCACTTCGGCCGCGAAGAGCCGGAGTTCACCTGGGAAAACACTGATAAGGCAGCGGCGCTTCGCGCCGATGCTGGCCTGTAAGGCCACATCGAAGATGCTTAACAGTGTTTCGGCGCAGGCTCTTGTCCCCGCATGGGGGAACTTGCGCAGCAAGTTAAACCGCGTAGCGGTGGCCGTAGCCATCGCCACCGACAAGGCGGCCGCACTCAAGGCTGACGCAGGACTGTAATTCGCATCACCCATCCCGCCGAGGGGCGCTGCAGCAGTCACCGCAAGGTGAATCTGTCAGGCTCGGCGGAGATGGCTCAACATGTAGCAACGGCGCCCATTCATTAACTTACTAAATGAATGGAGTGCTTTATGTCTACTCAAGACTACGTCATCGCCGACATCAAACTGGCCGATTGGGGCCGCAAAGAGATCGCTATCGCCGAGCATGAGATGCCCGGCCTGATGGCCATCCGCGAAGAATTCGCCAAGACTCAACCGCTTAAGGGCGCACGCATTACCGGTTCGCTGCACATGACCATCCAGACCGCTGTGTTGATCGAGACGCTGGTCGCACTCGGCGCCGAAGTGCGCTGGGCCTCGTGCAACATCTTCTCCACGCAGGATCACGCCGCTGCGGCCATCGCCGCCGAAGGCATCCCCGTGTTCGCGGTCAAGGGCGAATCGCTGACCGAATATTGGGACTACACCCACCGCATCTTCGAATGGGCTGACGGCGGTTATTCCAACATGATTCTGGACGACGGCGGCGACGCGACCCTGCTGCTGCACCTGGGTGCGCGTGCCGAGAAGGATGCATCCCTGATCAGCAAGCCGACCTCGGAAGAAGAGACCTGCTTGTTCGCGGCGATCAAGGCCAAGCTGGCAACTGACCCGACCTGGTACTCCACCCGTCTGGCGCAGATCAAGGGCGTGACCGAAGAGACCACCACCGGCGTGCACCGCCTGTACCAGATGCACCAGCGCGGCGAGTTGAAGTTCCCCGGCATCAACGTCAATGACTCCGTCACCAAGTCCAAGTTCGACAACCTGTACGGCTGCCGCGAATCGCTGGTGGACGGCATCAAGCGCGCCACCGATGTGATGGTCGCGGGCAAAATCGCGGTGATCTGCGGTTACGGCGATGTGGGCAAGGGCTCTGCACAAGCCATGCGCGCACTCTCCGCGCAAGTGTGGGTGACCGAGATCGACCCGATCTGCGCGTTGCAGGCCGCGATGGAAGGCTACCGCGTGGTGACCATGGAATATGCCGCCGACAAGGCCGACATCTTCGTGACGACGACCGGCAACTTCCACGTCATCACCCATGACCACATGATCAAGATGAAGAACAACAGCATCGTGTGCAACATCGGTCACTTCGACAACGAGATCGACGTCGCCTCGCTGGAGAAATACCAGTGGGAAGAGATCAAACCGCAGGTCGACCACGTGATCTTCCCCCCTAGCGGGGACAAGCCGAACGGCAACCGCATCATCCTGCTGGCCAAGGGCCGTCTGGTGAATCTGGGTTGTGCGACCGGCCATCCGTCCTACGTGATGAGCTCCTCGTTCGCCAACCAGACCATCGCCCAGATCGAACTGTGGACAGAGCGCGACTCCGGCAAGTACCCGGTCGGCGTGTACACCCTGCCCAAGCATCTGGACGAGAAGGTTGCACGCCTGCAGCTGAAAACGCTGAATGCGCAATTGACGGAACTGACCGACCAGCAGGCTGCCTACATCAACGTGCCTAAGGAAGGTCCGTACAAGGCCGACCACTACCGCTACTAAGCAACTTGTTGCGGGTATGATGGCGAGGGGCGGACGTCAGGTTCGCCCCTCTTAACTTGTTTTGGAATTATGCTGCTACGACTGCTACTCATCTGGAGCCTGAACTCGCTGGCATTGATCGCCGTGGCGAGCTTCGTGCCCGGCATCCATGTAGACGGTTTTCTGGCTGCCTTCGTGGCCGCGCTGGTGCTGGGACTGGTAAACACACTGATCAGACCGATCTTTCTGGTGCTGACCTTGCCTGTCACCGTGCTCACGCTGGGGCTGTTCATCCTGGTCATCAACGGCCTGATGTTCTGGTTCGCAGGCTCCATCCTGCGCGGTTTCATCGTAGATGGCTTCTGGCCGGCCATGATGGGTGCCTTGCTGTTCAGCATATTTTCCTGGGCGCTGTCCTCAGCTGCCGCACAACTATTGGTGAGGAAACATGGGAAATCCAACGACCCCGATCAGTTTTGAATTCTTTCCGCCGCAGACACCGGAAGGTGTCAGCAAACTGACTGCCGCACGCCAGCGGCTGGCCGCATTCAAACCGGAGTTCTTCTCAGTCACATTCGGCGCAGGCGGCTCCACACAGGACCGCACGCTGGAGACCATCAGACAGATCCATGCTGAAGGCCACAGCGCCGCACCGCACCTGTCCTGCGTAGGTAGTACACGCGAGAACATCCGCGCCCTGCTGAACACCTACAAGGACATGGGCATCAAGCGCATCGTCGCGTTGCGCGGCGACCTGCCTTCCGGCATGGGCAGCATCGGCGAGTTCCAGTATGCCAACGAACTGGTGAGCTTCATCCGCGCGCAGACCGGCGAGCACTTCCACATCGAGGTAGCCGCCTATCCCGAGTTCCATCCGCAGGCAAAATCTGTGCGTGATGACATGCTCAACTACAAGCGCAAGATCAATGCAGGCGCCAACTCGGCCATCACGCAGTATTTCTACAATGCCGACGCCTACTTCCGCTTCGTCGACGAGACGCGCAAGCTGGGCGTGGAAGCGCCCATCGTGCCCGGCATCATGCCCATCGTGCGTTACTCGCAGCTGGCTAGATTCTCCGACATGTGCGGCGCCGAGATCCCGCGCTGGATGCGCAAGACCATGGAAGGCTACGGCGACGATGTGGAATCGGTGCAGAACTTCGGCCTCGATGTGGTGACCAAGCTCTGTGAAAAACTCATCGCTGGCGGTGCACCCGCGCTGCATTTCTACACATTGAACCAGGCGAAAGCCTCCATCGATATCCTGCAACGCCTGGGCTATCACGCGTAACTCGAAAGCAAGTTGGAACCATGAAGAAACCCGAACTCCTGTTGCCCGCCGCCTCGCTGGAAAAGATGCGCACCGCCTATGCCTATGGTGCGGATGCGGTCTATGCCGGCCAGCCGCGTTATTCGCTGCGCGTGCGCAACAACGAGTTCATGATGGAGCAACTCGCGCAGGGCATAGAGGAAGCGCATGCCCTGGGCAAGCAGTTCTATGTCGCCAGCAATCTGATGCCGCACAACGCCAAGCTGAAGACCTACATGGCGGACATGGAGCCCATCATCGCCATGAAGCCGGACGCGCTGATCATGGCCGACCCGGGACTGATCGCCATGGTGCGCGAGCGCTGGCCAGAGCAGGTCGTCCATCTTTCCGTGCAAGCCAATACCGTCAACTATGCGGCGGTGAAGTTCTGGAAGTCGGTCGGCCTGTCACGTGTCATCCTGTCGCGCGAACTATCACTGGACGAGATCGAAGAGATCCGCCAGCAATGCCCCGACATGGAACTGGAAGTGTTCGTGCACGGCGCGCTGTGCATCGCCTATTCCGGCCGCTGCCTGCTGTCCGGCTACTTCAACCACCGCGACGCGAATCAGGGCACCTGCACCAACTCCTGCCGCTGGGATTACAAGGTGGAAAATGCCGCCGAAGACGGCACAGGGCACATCCAGAAGGCTGCGCCCCCCCACCCCTCCCCTCCCCCAGAGGGAGAGGGGGCGAACGAATCGCTACGCGAATCTTATAGAAAGCTGGATTTCGACTTCGACAAGGCGCTCAGCGAATCCGCCCTGTCCGATTGCGGTTCGCAACCGCGCCATCCGCTGGCGGATCGCGTGTACATGATCTCGCGGCCGGATCATCCGGAAGAACTGATGCCGGTGCTGGAAGACGAACACGGCACCTACATCATGAACTCCAAGGACCTGCGCGCGGTGGAACATGTCGAGCGCCTGGTGAGGATCGGTATCGATTCACTGAAGGTCGAAGGCCGCACCAAGTCCATCTACTACGTGGCACGTACTGCCCAGGTATACAGACAAGCCATCGATGACGCGATGAAGGGCCGACCGTTTGACCTCAAGCTGCTGGGCGCACTGGATGCACTCGCCAGCCGCGGCTATACCGATGGTTTCTACGAACGCCACCACACGCACGAACAGCAGAACTACATGCGCGGGCATTCCGAGAGTTTCCGCCAGCAATACGTGGGCGATATCGTCGCCTGTGCGGATGGCATGGCCGAGATCGAAGTGAAGAACAAATTCTCGGTCGGCGACAAACTGGAGATCATCCATCCTTCCGGCAACAGCATCGTCGAACTGAGCGAGATGAAAAACCTCGATGGCGAGACACTCACTGTAGCCCCCGGCAGCGGCCATCATGTGCGCATCCCGATGCAGGGCGATCTGTCCAAGGGCATGATCGCGCGCTTCATCTGAACCGCATCAACGCTCGCGCAGATGAACGCTCTACCGCTCGCCCCAGTTAAGCAAAGCTTAATATCTGCTCACTATGATCCGTTCCCGCCGCATGTGATCCGTGCCTGTCCGGTCGGTCACGCCGGCCAACCTTATCAAGTCGAAGGAGAAATGTGATGAACTGGAAAAACACCACGAGCCGTTATGGCTCACTGACCATCGGCATCCACTGGCTGATGTTGCTGTTGTTCGTTGCAGTGTACGGCACTATCGAACTGCGCGAACTGTTCGACAAGGGCAGCGACCCGCGCGAGATGCTGAAGACCTGGCACTTCATGCTGGGCCTGCTGGTCTTCGTGCTGGTCTGGCTGCGCATCGCCGCACGCTTGAGCGGCCCGACGCCCGCCATCACCCCCGAACCCGAAAAAGTGCAGCAACTCGCTGCCAAACTGCTGCACCTGGCACTCTATGCCCTGATGATCGCGATGCCGATCAGCGGTTACCTGCTGCTCAGTGCCGCCGGCAAGCCCATCCCATTCTTCGGGCTGGAACTGCCTGCCCTGATCGATACCGACAAGGAGTTGTCCAAGCAGATCAAGGAAGTGCATGAAGTCATCGGCACCACCGGCTATTTCCTGATCGGCGCGCACTTCCTGGCAGCGCTCTATCACCACCTCATCGTGCGCGACGACACCATGACCCGCATGCTTCCGAAGAAGGGTGACACGGCTGCATGAGCTTGCGTGACCGGATCCCCGAAAGATTGAAGGCGTTCTGCGAACGCTTGCGCTTCAATCCGAGCGCGACGAATTTCATCCTGATCTTCGCCGCGCTCAACGGCGTTCTGTTTCACCTGCCGCTGTACTCATTCGCCGTCAAAGACCTCGCCCCGCTCTCGTTCGCCAGCGTGCTCACGCTGCTGACGCTGTTCGTGCTGGTGATGCTACTGACAGTGCTGGTGATGTTTCTGTTCGCGCTGGTCTCGCAACGCCTGCTCAAGCCGCTGGCGATGCTGATCGTATTCAGCAATGCCTTCGCACTGTACTTCATCCAGACTTATCAGGTGGTGCTGGACAAGACGATGATGGGCAACGTGTTCAACACCAACACCGGCGAGGCAAACAGCTACCTCAGCTTCTCGTTCATGTGGCATGTGCTGCTGTTCGGCGTGCTGCCTGCCTGGCTGATCTCGCGCATCACCATCCGCCATGTGTCCCGCCTGCGCACCATCGCCGCGCTACTGATCTCGTTCGTCGTCGGTATCGGTTGGCTGTATGGCAACGCACAAAGCTGGCTGTGGATAGATAAACACGGACGCAAACTGGGCGGCATGATCCTGCCGTGGTCATACGTGATCAACGCGACGCGGTACCAGACCGAAAAAGCCATGCAGTCACGTGAACTGGAATTGCTGCCCGCGGCGCACTTCACCGCGCCCGGCAAAACCGTCGTCGTGCTGGTGATAGGCGAATCAGCCCGTGCGGCAAACTTCTCGCTGTACGGCTACGCACGCGACACCAATCCCATGCTGACAAAAGCAGGTGTCACCGCGATACGCAACGCACATGCCTGCTCCACCTACACCACCGCCTCGCTGCAATGCATGTTGTCGCATGTCGACACCAGCAACACGCTGTTCCACAACTACGAAGCACTGCCCAGCTATCTGCAGCGTAGCGGCATCGCCACGATCTGGCTCACACGCAACTGGGGCGAACCGCCGCTAAAAGTGCAAACCTATCTGCGCGATACCGACATCCGCAACACCTGCGCCGGCCCGCATTGCGATTACGACGAAGTGCTGCTCACCGATCTTAAGCAACGCATCGCCGGCACCGGCGATGACAAAGTGTTCGTGGTGTTGCACCAGTCCGGTAGCCATGGCCCCGACTACTACAACCACTACCCTGCGGACGGCGAGAAGTTCACGCCGGTCTGCCGCTCGGTGCAATTGCAGGATTGTTCACCCGAGACGGTGACCAACGCCTACGACAACACCATCCTCTACACGGACCGTTTCCTGTCCGGAACGATAGACATCCTGCGCAGCCTCCCGAATGCGCAGACGATGATGATGTACATCTCCGACCACGGCGAGTCGCTCGGCGAGTATGGCTTATACTTGCACGGCACCCCGTATTCGCTGGCACCGAACGTACAGAAGAACATCCCCTACATCGTGTGGACGTCCGATGCATTCCGGCAGCACAAGATATTGAATGCCGATGCCGCACTGGCACACGCCAAGCATGCGCAGCAGACCGTGTTCCACAGCATCATGGGCGCCTTCGATCTGCGCAGCGGCATCTACGATCCAGCGCTGGACATCTTCAAGGATGTCCCGAGCAAGCAACAATAAGGAATCCGCTTTGAGCCAGTGGCGAGACTATCTGCCGAAAAAACGCCCGATGGGTTTCATTACCGCCTGCCTGCTGAGTCTGCTGGTGTGCGTGTTCTATCCGTCCGACCTCGCCAGCTACCGCGAAAACCTGAATGCGGAAAGACCGTCCTGGGTGGAACCGACCGAGACCAAGTTGCGCTTCGTCAACACCATCGCCCAGGTCGGCCTGCCCTTGCTGCTACGCGACAAGGAAGGCATAGTGCAACTGCTCACCATCGCCGTCACCACCACCGTCGCCACGCAAGGATTGAAGCGCATCGTGAACGATGTAGAAGTCGGTGGAACGCGCATCGGTGAACGCCCCTACGCGCCAGATAGCCGCCACAACATGCCCTCCGGACATTCGTCGATGTCGTCCTGCGCCGTGTACTTCGTGGCGCGCCGCTACGGACCGTGGCACCTGCTCTATTTGCTGCCCATCCTGCTGCTCACCATGGGCGCGCGCCTGATGCTGGACGCCCACACGCTTTCCGCCGTGCTTGCCGGCTGCCTGATCGGCATCATCTGCGCCGCATGGTGGACCTCGCCCTATCGCAAGAAAAAACCAGAAGAGAACCCGTCATGATCCTCTCAGCCATGTCACAGTCCGAGCGTTACGAAGGGCTGCATCCGCTATTCGCGCGTGCGTTCGCGCACATCCGCAACACGGATTTCTTCAGTCTTCCGCCGGGGCGTTATCCCATCATCGGCGACGATCTGATCGCCATCGTGGAACAGGTGCCCGCCAAAACCAAAGAAATGGCGAATCTGGAAGCGCACCGCAAATACATCGACATCCAGCTGGTGCTGGAAGGCGACGAGACGATGGGCTGGAAGCCGCTGGCCGATTGCCTGAATCCGGTGAGCGAACACAGCGCAGAGAAAGACATCCGCTTCTTCCACGACGCGCCTGCCTCCTACGTGCCGGTGCCGCCGGATCACTTCTGCATCTTCTTCCCGGAGGATGCGCATGCGCCGCTGATAGGCACCGGTACGGTGCGCAAGGTGATCTTCAAGGTCGCGGTCTAGCGTCTCTGTCCCCACCCGCGCGGGTGATTGCACCGCGCGGCAGAAGGCATAAAATGTCCCGACGGCAGTCCGTCCGCCGCAACCACCTGAAGCAAGGAGGTCATCATGGACAAAGACGCTGTTCTCAAAACACTCAACCGCATCCTCGAACTCGAACTGGCCGGTACGGTGCGTTACACCCACTACGCGCTGATGGTCTACGGCTACAACCGCATCCCCGTCGTCGAATGGCTGAACAAGCAGGCAGAAGAAGGCCTGCTGCATGCGCGCCTGGCGGGTGAAATGGTGACCTGGCTGCAAGGTTACCCGTCGCTGAAGATCGGCCCGCTATTGGAATCGCACAGCCACGACATCGGCGACATCCTGCGCGAATCGTTGGCGCACGAGACCGAGGCGCTCAACTGCTATCACGAGTTGCTGGCGCTGGCCAAAGACAAGGATGTCCGGCTGGAAGAATATGCCCGCAGCATGGTCGCCACGGAGACCGCGCATCAGGATGAAGTGAACAAGATGCTACGCAGGCCCGGCCACGACTAGGCTGGGTGGTGTTGCAGCATGGCGGCAACCGCCGCGGGCGGGAGTGATCGTGCGGTCACCGCACTCAGTCGAATGCCACGTCGCCTTCCGCGACGTGATCGCCAGCCTTGATGCCCTTGAAGTCGAACAGGCTACCATCCAGCAAGTGCGAGGGACGCACGTTTTGCATAGCTGTGAAGATGGTCTGCGAACGTCCCGGATACTGACGCTCCCACTCGGTCAACATCTGCTTGATGTTCTGCCGCTGCAGATTCTCCTGCGAGCCGCACAGATTGCACGGGATGATGGGGAATTCCATGCCGCGTGCATAACGGGCGATGTCTTTCTCCACGCAATAGGCCAGCGGACGGATCACCACATGGTCGCCCTTGTCGGTCACCAGCTTGGGCGGCATCGCCTTCAGTTTGCCGCCGAAGAACATGTTCAGGAACAGCGTCTCGATCATGTCGTCGCGGTGATGACCCAGCGCGATCTTGTTCGCACCCAGCTCGCCAGCCACCTTGTAGATGATGCCGCGACGCAGGCGTGAGCACAGTGAGCAGGTGGTCTTGCCCTCGGGGATCTTCTCCTTGACGATGGAATAGGTGTCCTGCGTCTCGATATGGAAATCCACCCCGATGGACTTCAGATAGTTCGGCAACACGTCTTCCGGAAAGCCCGGCTGCTTCTGATCCAGGTTCATCGCGATCAGTTTGAAGTCGATGGGCGCGCGTTTCTGCAAGGTA
The DNA here is from genome assembly GCA_028687425.1 of Sideroxydans sp. GTDB lineage: Bacteria > Pseudomonadota > Gammaproteobacteria > Burkholderiales > Gallionellaceae > Sideroxyarcus. The sequence goes on along the minus strand of JAQUAD010000006.1, from coordinate 13,983 downwards.
CGCAGGATGTCGAGCAGCGTGTAGGAATCCTTGCCGCCGGACAGACACACCATCACCACGTCGCCGTCCTCGATCATGTTGAAATCGCCGATGGCCTTGCCCACCGAACTTTCCAGACGCCCCTTGAGGCGGTTGAAGTTGGTGGAGTGGTGTTCAAAATGGATAGGTTGGGTGATGTCGTTCATTTTTGTCTCAAAGGTTGATGCTGCGGCCGCCGTCGACAGCGATGACTTGGCCAGTGATATATGGCGCATCCGCGATCAGGAATTGCACCGCCTTGGCGATGTCTTCCGGACTGCCCTCGCGTTTGAGCAGCGTGTGCGCCACGATCTTGCGCCGCTTCTCTTCGTCTTGCCACTCATCGCCTTCCGGCCAGACGATGACGCCGGGTGCAACGGCATTCACGCGTACCTGCGGCGCCATTTCCTGAGCCAGCCCCTTGGTCAGCGCCACTAAGCCGGCCTTGGCCGCGCTATACAACAAGTGTCCCTGCATCGGCCGCTCGGCATGAATGTCCACGATGTTCACGATGCAGCCATGCCGACGGCGCAGCTCAGCTCCCGCCGCCTGCGCCAGGAACAACGGCGCCTGCAAATTGGTGCCGATCAGATCATGCCATTGCGAGGCATCGATCTCGGCCAAGGGCGTGGCATAGAAACTGGAGGCATTGTTGATCAGCCCGTCCAGCTGACCGAAATGTCGCACCACCTCGTCGACCATAGCTGGCAGGCTGGCATTCTCCAGCAAGTCAGCCTGCACACAGATCGCGGAATTCTCGCGCAGGTCGTTCAGCTCGCCGCGCAAAGCGAAGGCCTCGTAAACCGAGCTGCGGAAATGGATGGCGACATTCGCGCCGGCTGCATGCAGACGACGCACGATCGCCGCGCCGACGCGCTTCGCCCCGCCTGTGACCAATATTGTTTTGCCCTGCATAGCAATCCCCACTAAACTTTGGCCCATCGACAACACTCACTACCGAAGCGAGCAGAAATCGTAGCGAGCGGCTTCATGGCGAGGGCGGACGGCGCACAGCACCCGCAGCATACAAATAGTATGTGAGGAGTGCGAGCACCGCCCAACCTCGGCATGGAGTCGCGCAGTAGATTTATGACGCTTCGGGGATTATAACCGAGCATGCAAGTAAACCTTCCGCCCCCTAGCACCGACGCCCTCGCCCACAGCGCCCGCCTGTGCGAGCTGATCCGCAACGACATCCTGAGTCAGGGCGGCTGGATACCCTTTTCGCGCTTCATGGAATTGGCGCTGTATGCACCGGGCCTGGGCTACTACACTGCCGGGGCACGGAAATTCGGCGAATCGGGCGATTTCGTCACCGCACCGGAGATCTCATCCCTGTTCGGCCGCACACTCGCACGACAACTGCAGGATGTGATGCAGGCCAGTACGCCGCACATCCTCGAACTCGGCGCAGGCAGCGGCAAGCTCGCTCTGGACGTCCTGCATGAACTGGAACGTCTCGACGCCCTGCCGGAGACCTATTCCATCCTTGAAGTCAGCGCTGACTTGCGCGAACGCCAGCAGGCAATGTTGCAAGAACACCTGCCGCATCTGGTGGAACGCATCCACTGGCTGGATACACTGCCAGACACCCTCAGCGGCGCAGTGTTCGGCAACGAAGTGCTGGACGCATTGCCGGTACATCTGGTGTTCTGGAACGAAGGTCGCATCATGGAGCGCGGCGTTGCCACCGAAGACAACCGATTCGTCTGGGCCGACCGCGTGCCGCAGAACGAGGCATTGCACGACATCGCCAAGGGCATCGCCGTCCCGGACGACTATCTCAGCGAAGTTTCGCTCGCTGCGCGCGGCCTGGTCTCCAGCCTGGCCGAGCGCCTCACACGCGGCGCGCTGCTGTTCATCGACTACGGCTTCGGTGAGCGCGAGTATTACCACCCGCAACGCCATCGCGGCACATTGATGTGCCACTACCGCCACCACTCGCACGACGACCCCTTCTACCTGCCCGGCCTGCAGGACATCACCTCGCACGTCGATTTCACTGCGGCTGCCGAAGCCGCTATCGACTACGGTGCCCATTTGCTCGGCTACACCACACAAGCGCACTTCCTGCTCAACAACGGCCTGCCCGACCTGCTCGGCGAAACATCGCCCGAGAACGTGCGCGAATACCTGCCGCTCGCCAAACAGGTTCAGAAACTCACCAGCCCGGCCGAGATGGGCGAACTGTTCAAGGTACTGGTGATGGGTAAGGGAATCGACACACCCTTGCACAACTTCATGTCGGGCGACCGTTCGCGCATGCTCTGAACGGCATGTCGCGTCACCACAGTTTCCCGCCTGTTGCGGATCGCAGAGCCAGAATCCTCATCCTCGGCAGCATGCCCGGCCAGCGCTCACTCGACGCACAGCAGTACTACGCCCATCCGCACAACGCATTCTGGAAGATCATGGGTGAACTGGTCGGCGCGCATCCGCACCTGCCCTACGAACAAAGACTGGAAAGACTCAAGCAGGCAGGTATCGCCCTGTGGGACGTGCTGCACTCATGCGAACGTGAGGGCAGTCTCGACAGCGACATCAAACTGGAACAGGCCAACGACTTCGCCACCTTCCTTGCGCAACATCCCAGTATCGCGCACGTGTACTTCAACGGCGCGAAAGCGGAGCAGAGCTTCAGGAAGTTCGTCTTAGGAAAGCAGGAGTTGCCGGAACTGGAAATGTCGCGTTTGCCTTCAACCAGTCCGGCACATGCCGGGATGCGTTATGCAGCAAAGCTGCAGGAATGGAGAGGTATCGTGAACAGGTCCAGCCCGGTGCATCGTCAATCGGCGTAACCGCTCCCGATCGCCGAAAGCGGCAAAGTCAACTGCAGTTCCGGCACACGCTTACCGATCCACGCAACGAATGTATTGCTGTTGGGGCCGGGAAAGGCCGTATATGTATCTTTCCACGGATACTCTTGAGCGGCTTTATCGACTTCAGCGATCAGCTTGTCGACCCCTGCTCCGCGGAATTGCTTGATGATCCTGGGGCGCTCTCCGAACCAGTAGCGATCCGGGATGTCCTGCGTGACCTGCATGACCGGCTGTCCATTCCGTGCGCGCCAGCCGACCACATCATAGACCGTATACGCAGACTCGCCGCCGTGCTTGGCCGCAATCCAGGTATGAATGGCGAACCAGCCGCGCCAACCCCAAGCATTCGCACCGAACACGATCAGCACGGCTTCATCAGTGGTTGCCGGGTCGGGCGCGATGCCGGCAGAGGCTCGACTGGCCGTCCGCCAATCATTATTGGCACAGCCGCCGAATAACAGCACGCCCAGTAGCAAAAGGATTGTCAATGTTGCGCTGTATTTCACTTGAGCCGGCTCCTTGCTTGTCTCGACCATATGGATGGATGCTACGTCTTCTTGCTGACCACCGCTTCCACCGCCACGATGCGCGCTTCGCGCACCTTGTCTGCGATGAGATTCTTGTCCACACAGGCGCGTGCGATCTCACCTGCATTTACCGCCTGTGCCGCACGCGCGCATTCCAGCAGATAGCTGGCCTGCGGATAGGCATCGTTCTCGTGTCCGGTGCGACCGTGGGCGTCGGATTCGCAAGCGTGCAATATTTCTGTGAAGCGCTCCGGTTTGCGCCACAGGTCGCAGCGGTCGAACAGTTTGACGATGGTGTCCGGGCGCAGGTCGCGGGCGCGGTGGACGTGGCTGTGATATTGCGCAACCAGTAACGCAAGGTCGCGGCAGTCGCCGGGGACGCGCAGTCGTTCGCATACACCCTTCACCAGATCGATGCTGCGTTGCTCGTGACCGAGGTGTCTGGGCAAGGTCTCTTCGGGCGTGGTGGCTTTGCCCAGGTCGTGACCGAGCGCAGCGAAACGCACTTCGAGTGTGCGGTTCAGTTTGGCAGTGTCGTCCAGCACCATCATCACATGCACGCCGCAGTCGATCTCGGGATGGTAGTGCACGGGTTGCGGCACACCGAACAGTGCGTCCACTTCCGGCAATATCTTTTTCAGTGCGCCGCTTTCGCGCAGCGTGAAAAAGAAACGCGATGGATGTCTTTCCATCAACGCGCGCGACAGTTCCTGCCATACGCGTTCGGCCACCAGCGCGTCCACTTCGCCGTTGGTCACCATGGCGCGCATCAATTCCAGCGTCTCGGGTGCGATGGAGAACCCGAAACGCGCTGCGAACCTTGCGCCGCGCAGGATGCGCACCGGGTCTTCGGCGAAGGCATCGCTGACGTGGCGCAACACGCCCGCTTTCAGGTCGGCTTGTCCGTTGTGCGGATCGATCAGGTTGCCATGCTCGTCTTCGGCAATGGCATTGACGGTGAAGTCGCGCCGCAACAGATCCTGCTCCAGCGTGACATCGGGTGAGGCGTAGATGTTGAAACCCTTGTAGCCTGCAGCCGTCTTGCGCTCGGTGCGCGCCAGCGCATATTCCTCATGTGTATCGGGATGCAGGAATACGGGGAAGTCCGCTCCCACTGCCTTGAAACCGCGCGCTTCCATTTCTTCCGGCGTGCTGCCGACCACGACCCAGTCATGATCCTGCACCGGCAAGCCGAGCAAGCGGTCGCGCACGGCGCCGCCCACACAGTAGACTTTCAGGCCCTCACATCGCGGAGGCATGCGCCGGCGCCTGTTTCGGTTTGTTGGTGGCGATGACGCCCAGCCGCTGCTTGAGTGATTCGGATGGATGACCGAACAGCTTTGCGTAGTAGATGGTGTTGCTCATCACTTTCATCACGTAGTCGCGCGTCTCGTCGAAGGGGATGGTCTCGGCGTAGATCGCACCTTCCAGCGGCACTTCGCCACGCCAGCGATTGGCACGCGTCGGCCCCGCGTTATAGGCGGCGGAAGCCAGCACCGGATTGTCGTCGAAGCGGCTGTACACGCTCTTCATGTAATAGGTGCCGAGGCGCAGGTTCACATCGAGCTGATGGATGAGACCTTTGCGATAGCCCTTGAGGCCGATGCGGCGTGCGGCCCAACGCGCCGTCTCGGGCATGATCTGCATCAGGCCGGCAGCACCGACATCGGATTTTGCATAGGTCACGAAGCGGCTCTCCTGACGCATCAAGCCGTACACCCAAGCTTCCTCGACATCGTGCTCGTCGATGGATGCCTGCAAGGCATCGCGATACGGCGCCGGATAGCGCAAGTTGAAATCGTGCAGTTCGACGGTGCGATTCGCGGCATTGATGGAACGGTCGTACATCTCGTTGCGACGCGCGACTTCGGCAGCCACCAGCAACTCGCGATCGTCCAGTCCGCGCATCGCCCAATCCCATTCCTTCGCCGCTTCCGTGCGCAGCCCCATCTGGTACAGCAGCACCGTGCGCTGTATCTCCGGGCGCGCCTGCATGGCCGCCACTTCCTGTTCATCGACCACGAACTTCGCCGTCACGATACCCGCTGCCGGTGCAGCCCCCAATTCTTCCGCGGCCAGTTGACCGTAGAAACGATACTCGCGACTCAGCGGCGTCAGGATCGCTTCCGCATCGCGCTCGTGCCCGAGTGCGATCAGAGCGCGCGCCTTCCAGTAGCGCCAGCTGCGTTCGTTCTGCTGTGCCACTGACATGGAAGAAATGCCTTCCCACACCGCGTGCCAGTTCTGCTCGCGCAACGCCGCGCGCACGCGCCATGCCAGCTGTTGCGGATTGAGGCTGATATCTCCGGCCGCCGCATACCATTCCAGCGCGCGCGGGTCGTGCTGACGGGCCGCTTCATAGCCCAGCCATGAATAGAAATATTGTTGCTCTTCAGGCGAGAAATACTTGCTCAGCTGTTGCCATTGCACATAGGCCGGCTTCACAGCCTGACGTGCCAGCCGTTGCAAAGCGAACATCGCCGTCTTGCGTCGTCCGCTGCCGGCGTTGGCCAGCTTGACGCGCCCCAGATAGCGTTGCGGATTGCGGCGCGCGTCATCCAGCTCCGCCAAGGGCAGACGTTCGGCGCTGGGCAGATAACGCACCAGCTTCTTCGCATCTTTCAACTCGCCTGACTCAAGCAGGGTCTGAATGCGCTGCGCCACGTCCTGTTCAGTAATGACGCCGCGTTTGATCGCCACATCGAATATGGCATCGCAACTGTTCGCATCCGCCTCGCCTTCGAACCAGAGTTTGCGTGCGGCGCGCAACGCCAGCGCCTCGTTCTGCACCCGTTGCCAACCCAGCGCATGGCAGGTCAGCTCCGCGTCCGTATTGATCAGGTAAGGGTATTCGGCGGCAAACTCGTCCCAGCGTTTTTGCTTTGCCATCTGCTTCAGCCACTCACCGCGGAACTGGTCGATCACCGGCGTATCTTCCTCGCGCGCCAGATAAGCATGGATGGCGCTCGTATCCTTGTCGTCCAGATGCGCATGCAAACGGTAATAAGTGGCGTAGGGTTCCAGCGAAGAACTCTGCAAACGCTTGAGTGCCTCTTGCGTTCCGGCCTCCTTGCCGGAGGCGAATGCTGCGCGCACGGCCATGAAATCCTTTGCTTCATCAGCGAAGGACGGCAGCGGCGACAACAGCATGAGCAGGCAAATGAAACGCATGAGGAAATCCTGAACAACTCTGTCAAAGGATAACACAGCCGCCACCCCGGACCGGTACGCAGGGAGGTAGCGCAATGGGATGAAGCAACAATGGTTGCAAGCCGAAAGTGAATAGACACTTCAGGCTAACTACATGCTTTATAAGGAGGACTGAAACCGGGGAGAGATTCTCCCCGGCTGCATTACAACTCTGGATCACTTCATGGAAAGGATCCAGCTCACCAGCGTATTGAGGTCGTCATCGCTGACGCTTTTTGGTGCCGCCGGCATTGCCACGGCGCCCCAGACGCCCTTGCCGCCGGAGCGTACCTTGGCAACCAGACGGGCTTGTGCAGTTGCATCACCTGCGTATTTGGCAGCGATGTCTTTCAGCGCCGGGCCAACCACCTTTTTGTTCGCATTGTGGCAAGCGGAGCAGGTGCTCTTCTTGAACAGCGCTTCGTCGGCTGCTGCGTTACCGGCCAACATCAGCGCCGCGGACAATACGATTACTTGCTTGAACTTCATGCTACTTCCTTTCTATTTCATGTTCCCTGCCGACTCTATGCAGCAGGGTGCATTGCATGCAGCGGAACGGCGCTGCCCCGTTATTCCGAAGAATTCGTGTGCGATCCATGCCCGCACAGGATCGAATCGAAAACAGGGAACAGCACAGCGCCACGCTCCACGCATGGCAATGCGCCCGTGTGTACGGTGCGACAGGGGTTACGTGCGGGGTCCGGGCAGATGCCCGATGGATCAGCTCAGGATCGGCGGGGCCTGAGGCGGCGGCGTGCAGCAGGTGGCACGCTGGATACGGATGACTGAAAGATAAGGCAGGTCGTGCGTCTGCACTCCCGTAGCCTGAACGGGGAACGGCGAACTGCAAGCCGGCGGCAATGCCAGTTGTGCGTAACGGTGAATGTCATCGGTCAGACTGATGATCGCCGATGAATCGGTGGACAATCCATCCTGCACCGCCATCTGCGTTGCCGCGGCGATATGCAGCATACCGCTCTGCTCGCCTTCCGCGTGCGCATGCACGAGCGGCGACACGCATTGCAGGAATGCGAAGACCAGGGTCAGCAGGGAATGGAGGAGGCGTTTCGACATACAGCCGTATTTAACCACACTGCGCGGCAGCGCGGTCCTGATCCAAGCCTAAAATTTTCCTGTTCGCTCGATGTGCGGCACGCCAAAAACAAAACGCCCCCAAGCGGGAGCGTTTTGTTTGAAACATACGTTCCACTCAGCGCTGGTTTGCGTACATCTTGCGCAGAAAGCCTTCGACATCGACATCCGCAAGTGACGGCGGGAAAGCTGCATGTGCCGGAGCGATGTGTGCGACCTCGGTCTGTGCCAGTTGCGGGTTCCAGCCTGCGTACATCACCTCGTCGCCGTAAGTCTCCACGACCTCTTCCGCGCGCTCGATCTCGTAGCTGCTCATGTTCATCACGATAGTCATTTCACACCTCCTTCACTGCGGAGCGACATCGCGCCCCTGTGAACAATGTATCGGCGTAACGCGAGAAAAGTTTAGAGCGTTGCGTACTGCTCGATGCGGTTACGCACCAGCCCGATATGGCTGCGCAATTCGTACAGATGGCTGGAGAACGCCACCGGCAAACGCAAGTGATTGACTTTGTTCTCGATCGCATCCAGCTCGCGACGGAAACGGGCCAGATCCACCGGCGGCGCGGCGGTACGCAACTGCAATTCCAGGAACCGCAGCTCGCCGTACAGCTTGTGGATGCGCGACTTGATCAGCCAGTTGTAGACGGCCGGCGCCACCCGGCTCAGCGGGATGGCCAGCGCCAGCAACGGCAGCAGGATGATCAGCACCCGGCTCACGAAAGTGGCCGCCCAGAACGGCAGATAGCGATCAAGGAACGGCGGGCCGGACTGGTAGAAATACGCAGCCTGGCTGCTCAGCTCGAAATCGGAATCCTTGTCCGCCGGGAACTCATGTTCATCCTGCAACATGCCCGCCCCGCCATGCACCCGCGTCAGCACTTTCAACAGCAGATAGGTCAGTGCCGGATGCAGGGTATCGCGCGCCACCAGTGTGACAGTGGGCGCTAACAGATGCGCACGACGCGGCGGAATGTTGGCCTTCAGGCTCAGTGCGCTTTCCGGCAGCACCAGGTGGTGCAGGAAACTGTACTGGCGCGCGATGGCCTCGGAATCGTTCAGGTTGACCAGCGACACACCGGGCATGTTCGCCACGTCCGCAATCAGCGGCGAATTCGGCACACCGGTCAGGAAGATCACGTCCACGATGTCATGCCGCATGGCTTCCATGGAATCGTCCAGACCAATCTCGTACAGCGTCGCGTTCTGCTCGGTCACACCCGCCGCATCCAGCAACACCTTGGTTATCAGGCGGGTGCTGCTGTCTGGCCGACCCACGCCGACGCGCAGCCCCTTGAGCTGCGACAGATGTTCGATCTTCTGCTGCCCCTTGTGGAATATCCACAACGGCTCGTAGTACAGGCTGCCCAGCGACTCAAGGCCGACGGTGGATTGCCCGCCCGCCATGCCGCCCGGTACGAATGCCAGATCGACGCCGGAATCTGTCTGGCGCAATTCCTCCAGACTCTGCATCGGCCCCTCGGTCTCGCGGATCTCCAGCGTGATGCCGTCCTGCTGCAACAGCGCCGCGTACAGGCTGGCATACGCCTGATAGTTGCCGTCTTCCTTGCTGATGGAGATCACCATCTTCTTCGGCGGTGCGGGATCGATCAGCCAGTACGCAAGCAACAGGATGGCCACGAATGCGACCAGATACGGCAGCGCCGCCTTGAACGCCTGCATGGGCAAAGAGACGTGCAATTCCTCGCGCGCCTCTTCGGTATTCATCTCTCGATTTTCTTCAGACACGATGCCACCTTTCCAACTCAGCGGCAGCACTGCCGCGAATGGTGCGCATCATAGCCGTTAACGTGAAATACGCGTAGCGACCGACCGTACCCCTCGCCCTCCGGGATAACCAGCCACTTAGCGCATGTTTCATCGCGCTTAGTGGATTGGCTAGTAGTTCCATCAGAGGGGGAACGGGGGGGCAAGCAAGGGGTTTCGTGGCGCATGCGCCACGCCTTGCGAGCGGTTGCGGCTCTGCCGCAACGCGCCCTGCAAGGGAGGGAAACGGGCATGGCACTTCATCCTCAGTATGGGCATCTTTGCCATGCCCGTTCGGCCAGATTTCGTGGCGCGTCGGCTTACAGCGCGGGGATCAGTGTCGCTTCACTGCTGATGCTGTCGGCATTGCCCCAGGCGGTGACCATCTCCACGAACCAGCGCGCATCGCGCGGGTGCGGACAGAACAGGTCGTATTCGGCAAAGAAGCTGCCGTCGCTATTGAAGGTGATGCTGCCGCAACGCTCCTTGCGCGCGTTGCGCCATATTCCTTCGTAGCCCGGCAATTGGTTGGCGGGGTCGACCACGCGCGTGAACTGCGCTGCCGCGAGGTCGATGTAAGGCGCAGCGCCGGTGGCGGTAAAACGCTCCGCCTCCAGCTGCAAGGCGATGACGATGCGTTTCGCCACCGCCTCCAAAGCGGCGGGCAAAGCTCGCGATGTGTCCAGCACTACCATACGTCGGCGGGTGCCTGCAGACGCTCGACCACTTTGCCGCCCAGCAGATGCTGTTCGAAGATCTCGCTCACATCTTCCTTGGTGACATTGCAGTACATCACGCCTTCCGGATACACCAGCACGTTCGGCCCCATGCCGCACGGACCGATACAGCCGCTGGGCGTCACCTGCACTTCGGCGAAGCACATGCGCTGCTGCCACTGCTGCATGAACTCGTCCACCACGGCGGCACAACCCTTGGCGCCGCAGGAACCGCGTGGATGACCGGCGGGACGATTCTGCGAACACACGAATACGTGTCTTGCTGGCTTAGGCATGGTTATGCTCCCACCGGCATCGCTTGATGCGTATGACATTGCTTCGGACACACGCGCGCGCAGGAACCGCAGCCGATGCAATCCAGTGCGTCCTTGATGGCCATCACCATCATGTTGTCCTCGTCCTCGTCGTAGTTCTCGTCATCCTCGTCGCGCTCCAGCAGCTCGAACACGCTGCGCGGGCAAACCTTGAAGCAGCGGCCGCAGCCGATGCAGTTGGCCTGATTCAGATCGGTGAGGAAGGTCGGCTCGTAAGATGTGCCGCCTCGTGTGATACCAGTGATGTTAGACATGACTATTCCTTTACTTAAACTTGTGCTGCTTTCTGTGCTTCGATCAATCGTTTGTTGGCTTCCGCCCAGGTCTGGCAAGCCTCGAATGTGGATTGCGCGATGCCGGGCAATTCCAGGTAACCGGCCGGCAACTTGTCTTCGACCAGGTCATGCAACTGCGATGCCCATTCGCTGGAGATGCGCTTGAGCTTCTTCACTTCCTTGTCCAGCGCCTTCAGTTCGTCTTCAGTCATCTCAACCTCCTTACATCCCGGCGACTTCGGGGTACTTGCCGATGATCTCCAGCGCCACGGAGAGCAGCTTGTCGCCCTCGTCCTTCATCTTGGACAGGCTCTCGTAGCCGTAGCGGTGCACGTCGCGCAGCGTCTTGTCCATCACCACCAGCTTGCCTACAGTGATCACCGCGCGGCCGAAACCTTCATGCGTGATGTTGATCATCGGCACGGCCATCTGGCCGCATTCCTTTTCGATCAGCGAAGCGATGGCGTTGTAGAAGCACTTGATGCGCGACAGCAGGATCTCGTCCGGATCGCCGATGATGGGGATCTCGCGCTTCTGCTCCTTGGTCAGCACATACGGTGCGAGGACGCGCTCTGCAGGCCAGCCGTCGTAGGTGCCGTAGCTGTCGACGGCGCGCATCTGCTTGACCATCTCCTTGATGAAATCGGTGGTCATCAACGGATCTTCTGCGACTGCTTGATTCATGGTGTTTCTCCTTTGGTTGAACTTGTTTCCACGACAACACGCGGCGCCCAGCTGGACACGCGAGCCAATACGAAACCACTTGCCGCGCCGACGGCCGCGCCCAGCGCGGAACCCACATCGCCGTAGCCGGAAGCCAGCGCCGCACCCGCCACCGCCGCCACGCACGGCAACAGATACGCCAGCAGACCGGCCTTGATCAGATCGCCCTCACTCAGCGACAGATGCAACTCATCGCCACTGCGCACTTGCGCATCGCAGGCCACAGCTATGGTCTTGCGACGTGACGAAAAATATTTACCCAGCCCGGACACACCGCACGCCTCGCGCGATGCACAGCCGCCGCAACCGGACTTTTCGGTCGGCACCACGCGCGCCACCCGATCCTGCACCGCGATCACACGCACCGGCGCCGAGATCATTCCTGCCACTCCTCTTCGTCATCGAAGCTCTTGCCAGACTGTTTCTTCAGATGCTTCGCCAGCCACACCGGCGGCTCTTCCACCAGGTTCTTCTGCAGGCCGCACAGCAGTTCCTCGATGGCAGAACCTTCATCCACGCGCATCGGCTGGATGCTGGCAGCCAGCAGTTGCTGAATGGCGGATGCGCCTGCGGCATTGCAGTACACCGCCGCACAATCGCCGAGCAGCTCCACCTTGGCGGCCAGCTTGCCTTCGTGTCCGTCCATCGCGGTTTCCATGAACTCTGCCACCTCGATCAGCTTCGCGTCGGTCTCGCTCACCTCATAGATGGCGAATGCCTCGGCCGCGCCGAAATGCTGGTTCACCGCCTTGCGGTCGCTGGTGGCGAATGCGATCTTCACTGTCATATCAGCCTCCTCAGTGGGTTTGACCAGACGCAGGTGTCGCACGACTCTCTCCTGTCCGCTGTGCATAGATGGAGACATACGGTTCAGGCTCGACATGCCCGTGCTCCACCAGCAGGTTCGCCAGATCGAACAAGGCCTGGCGCGTGCCGCGATAACCGACCCACAGGCGCTGATAGCCGCCGAGCAGGTCGTATTGCGGGAAGCCTGCGCGCAGCAGCGGCACACCGAGGCGGCGCGCGGTCTCCACCGCATGCGAATTACTGATGACCAGTTGCGCGCCCTTGCGTCTGGCGGTGATCTCCAGATCTTCCAGATCGCCGATGCCCACCTGTTCCGCTGCCACGCTCTCCAGGATGTTGGCGCGGGCCGGCGCGACTGCCGCCACCACTTCGCAGCCCATCTCCGTCACCAGGCGCGACATGCCATAGAGCAGATCGGGGTCGGCCGCGATGGCCACGCGCGCGAAGCCCAGCATGAAGTGCGCATCCACCATCGCGTCCTGCAACTGCGCGCGCTGGCGTTCGATCTTCTCCGGCACCGGCTTGCCGCTGATGTCGGCCAATGCGTAAATGAAACTGTCCACCGCCTCCAGGCCCATCAGGCAATCGAAGCGATGGTCGGGTACGCCGGTCTGCGCCTTGAGGAAATTCGCCGCGTCGAACAGTGAGTTGCCCAGCACCAGCGTGGCGATGGATTCCCCCATGCTGGCGATGTCGCTGACCGGCGTGCCGCCCACGGTGAGCGGCGAGGACTCCATCTCGGTCAGGTGGCCGTCCAGCGAATCGCCGACGTCAGGCAACACCAGCGGACGCAGGCCGAAGGCTTCGATCAGTTCCTTGATGTGTTCGATGTCGCCCGGTGTGAGGAAGGAACCCGCCAGCACGTTGACCTGCTTCTTGCGCTTGCCCACGTTGCTCGTCTTCTCCGGCAACATCACTTCCAGCGTCGCCTTCACCGCCAGCGCATAGCCGCTTTCCAGACAACCGGTGAAGTCCGGCGTATTCACCGGCACCACGGCCACGTGCGCGTATTCGGGATACTTGGCGTAGAAATCCTTCACCAGACGTTTGATGTCCGTGCCCTGTGTCTCGGACAAGCCGGTGGTCGGCAGGCCGATCATCGCGGGCTTGCTCTTCTCGCACACAGCGCGCAGACCTTCGACCACGTTCTCGTCCGCGTTCATCACCGTGGAGACCTGATCCATCGCGGTGGTCTGCAGCGGGATCGGCTCGCGGAAGTGGCGCACGAAATACACCTTGCCGAACGCGGTACAGCCCTGCGAACCGTGCAGCATGGGGATGGCCTTGTTGATGCCGAGGAAGGCGAGCGATGCGCCGACCGGCTGGCTGGCCTTGAGCGGATTCACCGCGAGTGCTTTGTTGCGTTTCAGGATCTCGGCCATGTCACGCTCCCAATTCGATGCCGGGCACGGACGACTTCGCCCACGGCGCTGGTTTACGGACACCCGGCCAGACCGGGCTCTGGATGGTCAGCGCGAGCTGGCGGGCCAGTTCGATCATGCCGCTGTAACCCTCGTAACCGAATTCGCGTTCCTGGTTGATGTCGAGGAAGGGGATGCGCGCCTTCAGCGCGGTGTACATGTTGCGGCCGCCCGCGATCAGGATGTCGGCCTGGTATTCCTTCACCACGCCGAGCAGCGCCTTGGGGCTGCCGTCGGTGATCATCTTGGTCTTGTCGCCCATGATCTCGCGGATGCGCGCCTTGTCTTCCTCGG
>JAQUAD010000097.1 GCA_028687425.1 Sideroxydans sp. | reverse complement strand
AAGGCATCCTGCTGCGACTTGTTGAAGCGGTGCACCTCGTCCACGAACAAGATGGTGTGACGCCCGCTCTGCTGCAATGTCTGCTCGGCCTGCGCGATGGCATCGCGGATGTCCTTCACGCCGGACAGCACGGCGGACAGCGGCAAAAACTCGGCATCGAAAGCCGAGGCCATCAAACGCGCCAGCGTGGTCTTGCCCACACCCGGCGGGCCCCACAGGATCATGGAGTGCAGCTTGCCGGACTGGAATGCGAGCCGCAGCGGCTTGCCCTCGCCCAGCAGGTGCGACTGGCCGATGACTTCGTCTATGTGTTTGGGACGCAGACGCTCAGCGAGCGGCGCAGCCGGAGCATTGGGGGCGAACAGATCGGACATTATTCGCCCAGAACGTCAGCGCCTTTGGGCGGCACGAAATGGAACAAGGCAGGCGCAAGCTGCGGATTGCGTTGCAGATGGGCAAAACGCAGGATGGTGGTGTTGCCGAAAGCGTCGTTCAGCTCCATCGCAGCCAGTTCGGACTGCGCATTGAAGCCCATGCGGATGCCTGAAAAACTGGATTCCTTGCTGCGCGGTTTGGCCGTCAGCCAGTGCAGGCCATATTGCTCGCCTGCCTCTTCCAGAATGAAACCACGTTCGATCTCGTTGTTGCCGGAAAGCAATGCGGCCGGGCTGCTGCCCAGTGCGGCATCCAGTTTGCGCACGGTGACCTGTTCCAGGTCGGCATCGTACAGCCAGAATTTTTCGCCATCGCCGACGATGAGTTGCTCATAGGGCTTGCGGTATTCCCAGCGGAACTTGCCCGGTCGTACGAACTGCATGGTGCCGGACGAGGTCTGCATCTTGCGGCCCTTGCTGTCGAGCACGGTCTGGGTGAATTCGGCTTGCGCGGAACGCGTACCGGAGATGAAGGCCTTGAGCTGATCGACCGCGCCGGCATGCGCGTTGAATGCCGCCAGACACAGCAGAATAAATGTAGCTCTACTCAGCATGGTCATTCCTGACGCGCAGGCGCGAGCACTTCGCGGTTGCCGTTGCTCTGCATCGGCGACACCAGACCTGCCTGCTCCATCGCTTCGATCAGGCGCGCGGCGCGGTTGTAGCCGATACGCAGGTGGCGTTGCACCAGCGAGATGGAGGGACGGCGCGTCTTGAGCACGATCTCCACCGCCTGGTCGTACAGCGCATCCGCCTCGGCATTGCCGCCACCGCCGTCGTATTCGCCCTCGGCCGGTTCATCCATGGAAGTCAGGATGCCTTCGATGTAGTTCGGTTCGCCCTGCGCTTTGAGATGCTCGGTGACGCGATGCACTTCCTGATCGGACACGAAAGCGCCGTGCACACGCTGCGGGAAACCGCTGCCCGGCGGCAGATAGAGCATGTCGCCCTGCCCCAGCAGTGATTCCGCGCCCTGCTGGTCGAGGATGGTGCGCGAGTCGATCTTGCTCGACACCTGGAAGGCGACACGCGTCGGCACGTTGGCCTTGATCAGGCCGGTGATCACGTCCACCGACGGACGCTGCGTGGCGAGCACGAGATGGATACCGGCGGCGCGCGCCTTCTGTGCCAGACGCGCGATGAGCTCTTCTACCTTCTTGCCGACCACCATCATCAGGTCGGCCAGCTCGTCGATGAAGATCACGATGAACGGCAGCTCCTCCAGCGGCTCCGGCGATTCGGGGGTGATGCTGAACGGGTTGGTCAGCGGCTTGCCTTCCTTGATCGCGTCGCGCACTTTCTGGTTGTAGCCGGCGATGTTGCGCACGCCGAGCGCGGACATCAGCTTGTAGCGCTTGTCCATCTCCTGCACGCCCCAGTTGAGCGCGGAAGCGGCCTGTCGCATGTCGGTGACCACCGGTGCCAGCAGGTGCGGGATGCCTTCGTATACCGACAATTCCAACATCTTGGGGTCGATCAGGATCAGGCGCACTTCCTGCGGCGTGGATTTGTACAGCAACGACAGGATCATGGCGTTGATGGCCACCGACTTGCCGGAGCCGGTAGTACCCGCCACCAGTGCATGCGGCATCTTGGCCAGATCGGCCACGATGGGCTTGCCGGAGATGTCCTTGCCCATGGCCATGGTGAGCGGCGAATGCATGTCGGCGTACACCTGTGAACCCAATATCTCGGACAGGTGCACCATCTGCCGTTTCGGGTTGGGCAGTTCCAGCGCCATGCAGGTCTTGCCGGGGATGGTCTCCACCACACGGATGCTGACCACGGACAAGGCACGCGCCAGATCGCGTACCAGATTGACGATCTGGCTGCCCTTCACGCCCACGTCGGGCTCGATCTCATAGCGGGTGATGACCGGACCGGGATAGGCGCCCACCACTTTGACGGTGACGTTGAAATCGTTGAGCTTGCGTTCGATCAGGCGCGAGGTGAATTCCAGCGTCTCGGCGGAGACCACGTCCACCTGCTTGGTGGCCTGATCGAGGATATGCAGCGGCGGCAACGGCGAATCGGACATGTCGGCGAACAGCGAGACCTGCTTCTCCTTTTCGACGCGCTTGGACTTGGGCACTTCGACCACCGGCATCTCGATATGGATGGGCTGATGTTCCTCGACGCGTTTCTTCTCGACCTCCACCTTTACTTCGCGCTGCTGGGTGGCCATCGCGCCGATGCGTTTGTCCTGCCAGGTCTGCCAGCGGCTCTTTGCCCACAGGAAGCCATCCTCTATCCACTCGCCGAGCCGGTCGATGAAGCGCAACCAGGACAGGCCGGTATACAAGCTGAAGCTGACCGCCATCAACGTCAGCAGGAACAGCGTCGCGCCGACGTAGCCCAGCACCTGCGCCAGCCAGCCGCCCAGTGCAGCGCCCAGCATGCCACCCGGTGCCTGCGGCAATTCGACTTGCCAGGTATAAAGACGCAACGCTTCCAGCGCACTGCTGGAGAGCAGCAGGATGGCGAAACCGGTCAACGACAACCACAGCGTGCGCACGTCGAACAGGCTGTCGGCACGCATGCGGCGATAGCTCGCCCATACGCGCTGCAACATCAGGGTGACGAACCACCAGGCCGAGAAACCGAACACGAACAGCAACACATCGGACAGCCAGGCACCGAACGCGCCGCCGGGGTTTTGTATGACAGTGGTATTCGCCTCATGCGACCAGGCCGCATCGTTATGGTCGTAACCGGCAAGGATCAGGATCAGGTAGACGGCCAGCGCCACCAGCAGCAGCCAGCGTGATTCACGCAACAGATGCAGCATCCGCTCGGGGAGCGGCGCCCGTGCGTTATCCACTACGGCCATCAGACAGCCCCGGCAGATTTTGCGTCTTCGATCTCGTCATCGCCATTCTCTGCAATGAAACCGAAGCGGCGTGCTGTTTCCACCGCTTCGACGCGGGAATTGACATGCAAGGTCTGGTAGATGGCGGCGACGTGGATCTTGACCGTGCCTTCCGCCAGATTGAGCTCGCGCGAGATGTCCTTGTTGCTCATGCCGGCACCGATCAGTTGCAGCACCTGCAACTGGCGCGGGGTGAGTCCGTACTTGCTGGCGCGCTGGCTGCGCTTGTCGTTGAGCGCCTGGCCGGGCTCCAGCTTGGATACGGCTTGCTGCAGCAGCTGCGGCGGCACATAGATGCCGCCGTCCAGCACCATGCGCAGGGCGGACAGCATCGCCTTGCTGGGCGACATCTTGGAGATGAAACCCATCGCGCCCAGGTTCATCACGCTTTCGATGTCATCGCGATGGTCGGAGCCGGACACCACGACCAGCGGCACGGAGGGGAATCGCTGATGGAACAATTGCAGGGACGAGACGCCGTTGCTGTCCGGCATATGCAGATCGAGCAGGGCCAGATCAATGTCCGGGTTTGCCATGACCAGCTGCAGCGCTTCCGTGAAATTGCCGGTATCGAGTATCTCCACCTCATCGGCCAGTTGCTGCAACACATAGCGCATTCCATCGCGGAACAGCGCGTGATCATCCACCAGCAGTACCTTGATCTTCATTCTTCTATCCCCTTTTACATCAGCG
>JAQUAD010000096.1 GCA_028687425.1 Sideroxydans sp. | reverse complement strand
AAAAGCAAATGGATATTTATATCCACCTTTATGGGGTAAAGATACATATAATAAAGGTGCTGGAATGTATAGAATTCTAAAAGCATCTGACTTTATAAAAAGTAATATGCCTTTAGGAACGGAGAAGATAATGAAGAATATCGTTGCATTGATCGCGGCGGGCGGACTGATGGCGATCACCCAGCAAGCGTCTGCCTGTCCGGGCAAGATGCATGGCCCGAACGACGCTTGCCCGACGGGTGGCGGCATGGTTCAGCAGATGGATAAGGATGGCGACGGTACGGTCAGCCTGAAGGAATTCAATGCATTCCATGCAGAACGTTTCAAGGAAATGGATGCCAACAAGGATGGCAAGATCACGGCTGACGAACTGGGCAACCCGTATCCGGCCATGCACGGGCAAAAGGGCAGCATGCGCCATATGAGCATCGAGCAGCATTTCGATGCGGCCGATACCAACCACGACGGCGCCTTGAGCAAGGAAGAAGCGAAAGAAGGTATGCCTATCCTCTACGCACGTTTTGAAGAGAACGACGCCAACAAGGATGGCAAGATCAGCAAGGATGAGATCATGCGTGATTCACGCCCCAAGCGCAGCATGATGCCGATCAACCCTTGATTCGGGTGTTTGAGTAAAACAAAAGGGCCGGTTTGAACCGGCCCTTTTGTTTGCTGATGCAGGTGTTTACTTGGTGGCCAGGATGTGTGCCACCATGGTCTTGATGTCGCCATCAGATACCTTGGCTGGGGTGGCCGGCATCGGCATGGTGCCGAAGCTGCCGGCGCCGCCCACGCGCACTTTCTTCTCCAACTTGGCAGCTGCGCCGGCATCGCCTGCGTACTTGGCAGCGATCGCCTTCAGTGCGGGGCCGACGGTCTTGTTTGCGACCTGATGGCAGGTCGAGCAGTTGTTCTTCTTCATCAGCGCTGCACCGTCTTCGGCCAGGACCGGTGCCGACAACAGCAAACCAGCAGTCAGCATCAGTGCGTGTTGGACTTTCATGATCAACTCCTTCAGGTGGTTGGAAATCTGTTGCGGGCATTCTACTCCCGAATATTTGCACAGGGCCAGCGCTGTCTGGAATTTTGGCAATGTATGCCGCGGTGTTACCATGCGCGCGGCAAATTCAGCATGAGGAATGGACATGGCAGGACATAGTAAATGGGCGAACATCCAGCACCGTAAAGGTCGCCAGGATGCCAAGCGCGGTCAGATATTCACGCGCCTGATCAAGGAGATCACTGTTTCGGCAAAACTGGGTGGCAGTGACCCGGACACCAATCCGCGCTTGCGCACGGCGATGGAAAAGGCCTATGACAACAACATGCCCAAGGACAACGTCGAGCGTGCCATCAAGCGCGGCGCAGGCGAACTGGAGGGCGTGGACTATATGGAGTTGCGCTATGAAGGCTACGGCATCAATGGCGCAGCAGTGATGGTCGATTGCATGACCGACAACAAGACGCGCACCGTGGCCGATGTGCGCCACGCCTTCACCAAATACGGCGGCAACCTCGGTACCGACGGTTCGGTGTCCTTCCTGTTCAAGCATTGCGGACAGATGGTGTTCGCCCCCGGCACCGATGAGAACGCGCTGATGGAAGTGGCGCTGGATGCAGGGGCGGAAGACATCGTCAACAACGACGATGGCAGTATCGAAGTCATCACTGCACCGAACGACTTTGTCGCGGTGAAGCAGCGTCTGGAAAGTGCCGGCTTCAAACCGGAAATGGGCGAAGTCACCATGAAGCCGGAGAACGAAGTGAATTTCACAGGCGACGATGCGGTGAAGATGCAAAAACTGCTGGATGCGCTGGAAGACGTGGGCGACGTGCAGCAGGTCTATACCAATGCGGTGATCGAGGAGTAATGCGCATCCTCGGCATCGATCCCGGCCTGCGCATCACCGGTTTTAGTTTCGACATAACTTGCTTGCGCAAGTTAGTCTTCACTGAAACCCGTCACCAGCGCTTCGCTGCAGCGATGGAGCGATGATAGTGCGAATATTGGGAATCGATCCTGGTTTGAGGGTGACGGGTTTTGGTGTCATCGATAAAGAAGGCCAGAAACTGCATTACGTCGCCAGCGGCTGCATCAAGACGCCTGCGGGCGAATTGCCGGAGAAATTGAAAGTCATCCTGTCCTCGCTGGGCGAGGTCATTACGCAACATCAGCCGGATCTGGCGGCAGTGGAAAAAGTGTTCGTGAACGTGAACCCGCAATCCACCTTGCTGCTGGGGCAGGCGCGCGGTGCGGCGATCTGCGCGGCGGTGCAGGCCGGGTTGTCGGTGGCCGAATACACTGCTTTGCAGATCAAGCAGGCGGTGGTCGGTAATGGCCATGCTGATAAGGAACAAGTGCAGGCCATGGTGCAGCGTTTGCTGAACCTTTCCGGCACGCCCAGTCCCGATGCGGCGGATGCACTGGCGTGTGCCATCTGTCATGCTCATGGTGGTTTGGGGGGATTGGGTTCTCACGCGAGCAAGGGATATCGAGTACGGGGAGGAAGACTGGTATGACGCAACCGCTGGAACCGACGCTGGAGTTGTTCGCCAATCCTGCGGCACGCTATTTCGCTGCGACCCGTCCCGCATTTCTGACCGCAAGTTTGATGTCCTGCCTGATCGGACTGGCTGTCGCCTGGCATGGCGTTCTGGCTTTCGATATTCCACTTGCGCTGGTCACGCTGTTGTTCGCCTTGCTGGCGCACGCCGGGGTGAACGTGCTCAACGATTACTACGACGCGCTCAACGGCACCGATGCGCAAAACACCCAACGCATCTTCCCCTTCACCGGCGGCAGCCGCTTTATCCAGAACGGCGTGCTGAGTCTGATGCAGACGCGTAATTTTGGCTTTGCCCTGATGGCGGGCGTGGCCGCGGCCGGGCTGTGGCTGATGGCGCGCACCGATGCGCAGCTGATGTATGTCGGGCTGGCGGGGCTGTTCATCGGCTGGGCGTATTCCGCGCCACCGTTCCGTCTCAACAGCCGCGGCTGGGGCGAATTGTGTGTGGCGGCGGGCTTCTTGGCGATCACCGTGGGCGCAGACTTCGTGCAGCGCAAAGGCTTCGCTGCTGCGCCGTTCATTGCGGGACTGTCCTATGCATTGCTGGTGACCAACCTGTTGTACATCAACCAGTTCCCTGATCGTGCCGCCGATACCGCGGCAGGCAAGTTGCACTGGGTGGCGCGTCTGGAGATCAGCAAGGCACGCTGGGGCTATGCGCTGATCGTGGCGCTGGCTTATCTTTGGCTGGTGGCAGGCGTGTTTTTCGGCTGGCTGCCGATACTGGTATTGCTGACCTTGTTCGCGTTGCCGCTGAGCATCAAGGCGGCTCGCGAGTTGTTGCAGCATGCCGAACAACCTCAACAACTGGCCGATGCGATCAAACTCACCATCGCCGCGATGATGGCGCATGGCGCCTTGCTGTCGCTGGCATTGATATTCACTAAAGGAAACACATGATAGGAAGACTGAGCGGCACGCTGCTGGAGAAGAATCCACCGCAGATTTTGCTGGACGTGCAGGGCGTGGGTTACGAGGTGGACGTGCCGATGAGCACGTTCTACAACCTACCTGCATTGAACGAGAAAGTGGTGCTGCATACCGAGTTCATCGTGCGCGAGGATGCACATCTGCTGTTCGGATTTCTGACGCAGGAAGAGCGCATCGCTTTCCGCCAGTTGCTGAAGATCAGCGGTGTTGGCCCCAAACTGGCGCTGTCGGTGCTCTCTGGTTTGAGCATGAGCGATCTGGCGCTGGCGGTGGCGAACAAGGATGTGACGCTGTTGACCAAGATTCCCGGCGTGGGCAAGAAGACAGCCGAGCGCTTGTTGCTGGAACTGCAAGGCAAGTTCGTGGCGAACACCGCGGGGACAACATCTGCAGTCGCCATGGAATCGTCTGGCAGCGACATCGTCAATGCGCTGCTGGCATTGGGCTACAAGGACAAGGAGGCGGACTGGGCCGCCAGACAATTGCCCAAGGATACGGATGTCGCAGACGGTATCCGCCAGGCGCTTAAG
>JAQUAD010000056.1 GCA_028687425.1 Sideroxydans sp. | reverse complement strand
CGCGGCCGCGTGCCGGTGAACTGGGCCATCATCCACGGCGAGACCGAGACCGGCGCCACTCTGCATTACATGACGGCCAAGCCGGACAACGGCGACATCGTGGCGCAGCAGGCAGTGCCCATCCTGCCCAACGACACGGCGCACGAGGTGTTCCAGAAGGTCACCGTGGCGGCCGAGATGGCGCTGCACGGCGTGCTGCCGTCCTTGCTGGCGGGCAAAGCGCCGCGTATCAAACAGGATCTCAGCCTGGGGGGCTATTTCGGCGGTCGCAAGCCGCAGGATGGCGTGATCGACTGGGCACAGAGCGCGCAAAACATTCATAATCTCGTCCGCGCCGTCGCGCCGCCGTATCCGGGCGCCACCACCACGCTGCTGGGCAAGCCCATGCGCATCCTGCAAACGCTGGTTGTGCAGGGGGAGGGCGACGGCCAGCTGGGGTTCCAGGTGCGCAATGGCAAGGCTTATGCGATCTGCGGCAGCGGTGTGCTGCGCGTGGTGCGCTTCGAGCTGGACGGGACAGAGATGGACACGGCGGATTTCGCAGCCAGGTTCGGCGCGGCAAGATTTGAATTCAATTGTTAAGGAAGAAGAAATGAAAAAAGTACTGATCCTCGGCGTGAACGGCTTCATCGGCCATCACCTGTCCAACCGTATCCTCGAGACCACCGACTGGGAAGTCTACGGTATGGACATGAGCACCGACCGCATCACCGACCTGATCGGCAAGCCGCGCTTCCACTTCTTCGAAGGCGACATCACCATCAACAAGGAATGGGTCGAGTACCACGTGAAGAAGTGCGACGTGATCCTGCCGCTGGTCGCCATCGCCACCCCGGCCACCTATGTGAAGCAGCCGCTGCGCGTGTTCGAGCTGGACTTCGAAGCCAACCTGCCGATCGTGCGTGCGGCCGTCAAATACAACAAGCATCTGGTGTTCCCGTCCACTTCCGAAGTCTACGGCATGTGCCACGACGAGGAATTCGATCCGGACAACTCCGAGCTGATCTGCGGCCCGATCAACAAGCCGCGCTGGATCTACTCCAACTCCAAGCAGCTGATGGACCGCGTGATCTGGGGCTACGGCATGCAGGACAACCTGAACTTCACCCTGTTCCGTCCGTTCAACTGGATCGGCGCCGGGCTGGATTCCATCAACACTCCGAAGGAAGGCAGCTCGCGCGTGGTCACCCAGTTTCTCGGCCACATCATCCGCGGCAACAACATCAGCCTGGTCGACGGCGGCCACCAGAAACGCGCTTTCACCTACATCGACGACGGCATCGACGCGCTGATGAAGATCATCGAGAACAAGAACGGTGTCGCCACCGGCAAGATCTACAACATCGGCAACCCGACCAACAACTATTCCATCCGCGACCTGGCAGACATGATGCTGAAACTGGCCGCGGAGTATCCGGAATACGCCGAATCCGCCAAGAAAGTGAAGATCGTCGAGACCACTTCCGACGCCTACTACGGCAAGGGCTATCAGGACGTGCAGAACCGCGTGCCCAAGATCACCAACACCTGCGAAGACCTGGGCTGGAAGCCGACCACCACCATGGCCGACACCCTGCGCAAGATATACGATGCCTATCGCAACCAGATCGCCGAGGCAAAAGGCTTGGTCGATTGATTGCAGTCTAGCCTGTAAACACAGAGAATCATGCAGATGCAGCAGTGGGTCTTTCTTTCTGTAGCAATCGTCAGTGAGGTCATTGCGACATCTGCACTAAAGGCATCGGAAGGGTTCTCCCGCTTGTGGCCGTCAGTAATTGTTGTCGTAGGTTATGCGGCGGCCTTCTACTTTCTCTCACTCACGCTTAGAACAATTCCGATCGGGGTGGCTTACGCAATCTGGTCTGGTGTCGGGGTTGCGCTAATCGCGCTGATTTCGTGGGTTTTCTTCGGTCAATCACTCGACTTCCCCGGAATTGTAGGTATCTCCCTCATTGTGGCTGGCGTCATTGTCCTCAACCTGTTTTCTAAGATGGCGTCCCACACATGAGCCGGCGCCATCATTTGAACGAGCCCGAGCAGTAGGACTGCACAGGCATTAGAATTCGAACGTTTTTATTCAACGGCCGGGTAGCGCGATGAAGCCGATACCTGTCCTGTGCTCTGGTTTCTGAATACCGAATGAAAAAGATTGCTCTCAAAATCGACGTCGACACTTATCGGGGCACGCGTGAAGGCGTGCCGCGTCTGGTGGAGGCATTGCAGCGACATCAGGCACAAGCCACCTTTTTCTTTTCGCTCGGCCCGGACCATACCGGCCGCGCCATCAAGCGCGTGTTCCGCCCCGGTTTCATGAAGAAGGTGTCACGCACCTCGGTGGTCGAGCACTACGGTATCAAGACCCTGCTGTACGGCACTTTGTTGCCGGGACCGGACATCGGAAGGAAATGCGCAGACGTCATGCTTGCGGTGCGTGATGCCGGTTTCGAGACCGGTATCCACTGCTACGACCATATCCGCTGGCAGGACCATGTCGCCGGGAAGGATGCCAAATGGACCGAGCGCGAGATGCAGAGGGCGGTCGAGCGTTATACCGAGATCTTCGGCGAGGCGCCCAAGGCGCATGCCGCAGCCGGCTGGCAGACCAACCGCTATGCCCTGCGCCAGACCCAGCGCCTGGGTCTCGATTACAGTTCCGACACGCGCGGCACGCATCCTTTCATCCCGACCTGGGATGCCGAGATCATCGCTTGCCCGCAACTGCCGACCACCTTGCCCACGTTGGACGAGCTAATCGGCCGCGACGGCATCACGGTGGATAACGTCGCGCAACACTTGCTGGGGCTGACGGCTCAAGAAGTTGAACATGGCCATGTCTACACCCTGCATGCCGAGCTGGAAGGGCAGAAGTGGATGCCGGTCTTCGAACAGTTGTTGGAAGGCTGGCGCGGGCAGGGCTATGAACTGGTGTCCATGCGGCAGTATCTGCAGTCACTCGACAAGTCGAAACTGCCGCGCCATCCGGTGAGCCTGGGGGCGATCGAAGGGCGCAGCGGCGTGCTCGCACTACAAAGCTAAAGAAACGCCAGGAATTGTCGTAAACTTCACTGCAAGCGCACCCGGGGGAGGGAACATGCCAGAGCAGAATACCGACAAACTCAGCGCCAGAGTCGCGTTCCTGACTCAGGCCGACATCCCAGTCCTCAAACAGACCGCGCGCGAGCTCGATGCCCTGCGCGAGGACGTCAACAAGCTCAGCGCACGCAGCGTATCGGATGCGATCTCCCCCGACCCCATGCTCACCGTCAAGCTGCTGCGCTACCTGCAGCAACACAAACGCCGCAGCCAGACCAGCGAGGTGGTGCAGATCGAACAGGCCCTGCTGATGCTGGGCGTGGAAGCGTTCTACAACAAGGTTCCCCCAGCTCCGCTGGTGCAGGATGCACTGCAAGGGCAGACAGAAGCGCTTATCCAGTTGCTGCATGTCGTGCATCGTTCCCACCGCGCTGCGGAATACGCGCGTGACTGGGCTATCCGCCTCACCGACCTGCACTTCGAAGAGATCCGTATCGCTGCCCTGCTGCACGACTTGTCCGAGATGGTGATGTGGATCTACGCCCCGGCTGACATGCTGAAGATCCGTGCCATGCAGAAACAGGACAAGGCACTGCGCAGCAAGGCCGCGCAGGAGCAGGTGCTGGGGTTCAATCTGCTTGACCTGCAGCGGCAACTGGTCAAGGAATGGAGCCTGCCTCAACTGCTGCTGACCCTGATGGATGACGAGAACGCGAACAAACCCCGTGTGCGTAACGTGGTGCTGGCAGTCAACCTGGCTCGCCATTCCGCCAATGGCTGGGACGATGCGGCCTTGCCGGACGACTACAAGGACATTGGAGAACTGCTGCGCCTCCCGCCCGAGCAGGTGATGTTGATGGTCGGTGCCGATGCAGGCATCATCTGCGACCTGAGCAAGCCTCATTGAGCCCGGCACCGGGGGCAAAACCCGCTGGCCTTACGACTGCCTGAGGCAGGAGGGCCGGCTCAATGCAGCCTTTGGCAAGGACCTGAAATGACGGCGTTCAATCTCGGCATACTGGTTCATCTGATCAGCTTCATCCTGCTGACTGCCGCTTTTACGCTTACCCTGCGCATGGTTCGCCGGTCCGGTCCGCCGCTGCCGTGGCTGTTGCTGGCAGCGGCGTTCGTGATGCTCTCCATCGCGCCCGTGCTTGACCTGTATGGGCATTACTCGCGGCAGCCCGAATTGGGAACGATCGAACCGAGCGATATGCTGATCCTGCTCGGCGCTCTGCTCATGCTTCCCGGCGTCAGTCTGTTGCGCCGCATCGTAGCCGACAGGCAGCATGACCAGATGAAACTGCACCAGCAACTGGATGAGCTGCAGCGCTTTCACAGACTTGCAGTCGGTCGCGAACTGCGTATGCAGGAACTGGTCCGGGAAAATGCAGCCTTGCAACAGCGTATCGCGATGGTCACAAAACAGGAGCCGCCATGAGCGATGCGGAAAAAAAGTTGCGCGAGGAACTGGATGCCGCGCAGCGCACCATAGCCGAATTGCGCGCACAACTCGCAGAGCGGATGCACGGACAGCAGCAAAACGAACAGGCACTCGTGGAAAGCCGTAGCGCCCTGCTGTTCATGCTGGAAGATCTGGAAGCGGCACGCAAACAGATCGAGCAAGCACATCAGGAATGGATGGCCGCGCTGGATGCGGTGGCAGATCCCATCTTTCTGCACGATCATGAATTCCGCATCCTGCGCGCCAACCGCGCCTACCAGCAGCATGCCGGCGTATCGTTCGAAGAACTGGTCGGTCGCCCCTATTACCAACTGTTTCCCCGCAACGACGGCCCCTTGCCCGGCTGCCAACAGGCAGTGGAGGCCCAGACAGCCGGTCTGGAGGCTGAGATCGATGTCGAGGGACGCATCTATCGTTCGCGCGCCTTCCCGGTGCAGGACGCGCAGGGCACATACCTGTACAGCGTACACAGCCTGGAAGACATCACCGAGCAGAAAGCCATCGACGCGGCCATACGCAGCAGCGAGGAACGATACCGCCGCCTGTTCGACAACATGCTCAACGGTTTCGCCTACTGCCGCATGTTGTTCGAAGATGGACGGCCCAGCGATTTCATCTATCTTGAGGTGAACCAGGCATTCGAGCGCCACACCGGATTGAAGCACGTGACCGGCAGGAAGGTCAGTGAGGTCATACCGGGCATCCGTGAGAGTGATCCTCATCTGTTCGAGGTGTATGGCCGGGTCGCTGCCGGCGGCACGCCCGAACAGTTCGAAATCCATGTGGAAGCGCTGCAGATGTGGTTCAACGTTTCTGTCTACTGCCCGCAACCGGAACATTTCGTGGCGGTGTTCGACGTCATCACCGAGCGCAAGCTGGCAGAGGAGCGCCTGCGTAGCGAGGCCTCGCGCCGCCGCCTGCTGATGGAAAGCTCGCGCGACGGCATCGCCGTCATCAACCAGCGACATGAGGTGGTCGAGGTCAATTCATGTTTCGCTGGGATGCTGGGCTATACCCAGCAGGAGATGCTGGGATTGCATACCTGGGATTTCGATGCGGTCATGACAGAAGCCGAGATACGCGCCAATTTTCCTGACTTTTCCAGGGTCAGCACGACCATCGAGACCCACCACCGGCGCAAGGACGGCTCGGAATATGATGCCGAGGTCAGCATCAGCGGTACCGTGGTCGACGGCGAACCCCTGGTGTTCACCGTCAGCCGCGACATCAGCGAACGCAAGCAGCATGAGGTTGCCATGCAGCGCGCCAACCGCGCGTTGCGTACGCTCAGCGCGGGCAACGAGACACTGATCCATGCGGACAACGAAATGCAGCTGCTGAACCAGATGTGCGAAGTCGCGGTACAGGTCGGCGGCTATCGCATGGCCTGGATAGGTTACGCGCGCGACATGGAGGGAAAACCCATCGAACGGATGGCTCAGGCCGGATTCGGGGACGACAGGCCGGAACTGTTGTCGTTGAGCTGGGATGACAAGGACAAAGGGCTGTGCCCGGCCTGTGCCGCGATCATCCAGCATCAGACTTGTGTGGTGCAGGACATCCAGTCCGCCACCGTCGCCAATCCATGGCATGCACATGCACTTCAGTGCGGCTACACATCGTGCATCGCGCTGCCGTTGCTGGACGGAGAGCATGCCTTCGGCGTGCTGGTGCTATTCGACGACAGAACGAACGTGTTCGATGAAGACGAAGTCAGACTGCTGGAAGAGATGGCGGGCGACCTCGCTTTCGGCATTCTCACATTGCGCATCAAGGAAGCGCATCGCGAGCACGAACAACGCCTGCAGAAGAACATGCTGCAGACGGTGGAAGCCATCGCCAGCATCGTCGAGATGCGCGACCCCTATACCTCCGGACATCAGGTAAGGGTGGCCGGACTGGCGCGAGAGATCGCAAAACAGATGGGACTGTCGGACGAAATGCAGCAAGTGATCCATCTGGCCGGCGTGGTGCATGACCTGGGCAAGATCAGCGTGCCGGCCGAGATCCTGAGCAAGCCCGGCCGGTTGAATGAAGTCGAATACAGCCTGATCAAAATGCATCCGCAGGCCGGCTACGATATTCTTAAAGGCATCGATTTTTCCTGGCCGATCGCGCAGATGGTGCTGCAGCATCATGAACGCCTGGATGGCTCAGGCTATCCGCATGGGCTGAAAGGGGATGAGATATTGCTGGGTTCACGTATCCTCAGTGTGGCGGACACGGTAGAAGCGATGTCGTCACACCGCCCTTATCGTCCCGGCCTTGGCGATGCGGCAGCCTTGCAGGAGATCGTGCGTGGACGCGGTACGTTGTTCGATGCACAAGTGGTGGACGCCTGCGTGGCACTGTTCAAGGAGCAAGGATATGCCTTCAGCATTTAACCCTATGCCATGGCAACTGCAATGGAGTCAGGAACTCAGTGTGCACATCCCGGAGATAGATGCCGAGCACAAGCACTTCATCGAACTCATCAATGCTCTGAACGAAGCCATCGCCGAGCGCATGTCCTTCAGCGAAGTCCGTAAACGTATGCAGGATGTGCTGGACGATGCCGTAGCCCATTTCGCTCACGAGGAAGTGCTGTTCATCGAATGGGGTTACCCGGACGCGGAGCAACACGCACGTGAACATGCCGCAGCTACAGATATTTTCACTGCGATCATGAAACGCATAGAAAAGAGCGAGCAGGATTACGAGTGGGTCGATGCGGGACTGCAGGTCAAACAACTACTGCTGGCGCATTTGCTGAATGAAGACATGAAATACCGCGACTTCTGGCTCGCGCAAAACGGTACTCAAATGCCTTTCAAACAGGACTGAAACGAACTTCCGATCCAATTTCCGCCAGAACGCTTTCGAACAGGTTCGGCGCAAGACAATCCACCTCAATGTTTCCCGGCATGCCCCGTAGCCAGGTAAGCTGGCGCTTGGCGAGTTGGCGTGTGGCGGCGATGCCTTTTTCCAGTAATCCGGCCTCATCGATCTCGCCTTCCAGGTACTCCCAGGCCTGACGGTAACCCACGCAGCGCATCGAGGTCATCTCGCGCTGCAGCAGATATTTGCTACGCAAACCGCGCAATTCGTCCAGCAGTCCCGCGCTCAGCATTTTCTCGAAGCGCGAGGCGATCCGGTCATGCAGCACGGCACGATCGGAAGGGACGAGGGCTATGGACAGGATGTCGTAGGGCAGCGGGTTCACTTCCTGCTGTTTGAGCAATTCAGACATCGGTTTGCCTGAAACGCGATAGACCTCCAGCGCGCGCTGCACGCGTTGCGTGTCGGTGCTATGCAAGCGTGCGGCCGTTTCAGGATCGACTTCGGCCAGTCTGGCATGCATCGCTTCAATGCCGTGCTGCGCGATCTCGGCATCCAGCTCGGCGCGCAAAGCAGCATCCGCCTGCGGCAAGGGACTCAAGCCCTCGCGTAAGGCCTTGTAGTACAGCATCGTGCCGCCCACCAGCAGCGGCACCTTGCCGCGGGAGGTGATGTCCGCCATCAGGCGCAGCGCATCCTTGCGGAAGGCGGCGGCAGAGTAGGCTTCGGTGGGATCGATGATGTCGATCAGGTGGTGCGGTGCACGGGCGAGGGTGGCGGCATCCGGCTTGGCGGTGCCGATGTCCATGTCGCGGAACACCAGCGCGGAATCCACGCTGATCAATTCCACCTGCAGACGCTGTGCCAGTTCTACCGCCACGCCTGTCTTGCCGCTGGCGGTAGGTCCCATCAGGAAGATGGCTGGCGGGAGCTTGCTCATCGCGACAGGCTGATGATCAACGATCTTCCAGTTTGATGCGGCGCTGGCGTACGCCTTCGGCCAGCATGTCCAGCACGCGCACCGTATCGTCCCAGCCTATGCAGGCATCGGTGATGGATACGCCGTGGGTCAAAGGTTTGCCGGCAACCAGATCCTGACGGCCTTCCTTGATGTTGGATTCGATCATCACACCAAAGATGCGCTCTTCGCCGTTCGCCAGTTGCGCCGCGCAGTCCTGTGCCACTTCCACCTGGCGCTGATATTCCTTGCGACTGTTGGCATGCGAGAAGTCGACCATGACGCGCGCGGCCAGACCGGCATTGGCCAGTTCCTTGCCAGCGGCATCGACGGACGCCGCATCGTAGTTGGGCTGTTTGCCGCCGCGCAGGATCACATGGCAATCCTCGTTGCCGTTGGTGGAGAAGATCGCCGTATGACCGGCCTTGGTGACAGACAGGAAATGGTGCGGACTGGCCGCGGCCTTGATCGCATCCACCGCGATGCGCAGATTGCCATCAGTACCGTTCTTGAAACCGATGGGGCAGGAGATGCCGGAAGCCAGTTCGCGGTGCACCTGCGATTCGGTGGTGCGCGCGCCGATGGCGCCCCAGGAGATCAGGTCCGCCGTGTACTGCGGCGTGACCACGTCGAGGAACTCGGTGGCGCAGGGCAGTCCCAGTTCATTCAGTTCCCACAACAGCTTGCGCGCCATGTGCAAGCCTTCGTTGATCTTGAAGCTGCCGTCCAGATGCGGATCGTTGATCAATCCCTTCCAGCCCACCGTAGTGCGCGGCTTCTCAAAATACACGCGCATCAGGATCAGCAGGTCTGCCTCGTGGCGCTTGGCCTCTTCCTTCAGCTTGGCCGCATATTCCAGCGCCGTCTCGGTGTCGTGGATGGAACAGGGGCCGACCACCACCAACAAACGGTCTTCTGCGCCATGCAGGATGCGATGGATCGATGCACGGGCGGTATAAATCGTTTCGGCAGCAGTATCCGTGACCGGGAATTCGCGCAGCAGATGGCTGGGCGGAGAAAGTTCCTTCATCTCTTTGATACGGACGTCGTCGACGATGTGTTTCATGGCAATAGACAGCTAGTAGTGACAGGAAAGGTGCGCATTATGCCTGTTCTTGGGGCTCTACGGACAGCTGCACAGGCATAAGTAATGATGATTATTGGCCGCGCATGAACATCGCATCCAGCTCCGCCAACGTCACCTGGAACCAGGTCGGACGGCCGTGGTTGCACTGGTCGGCGCGTTCTGTCTGTTCCATCTCGCGCAGGATGGCGTTCATCTCGGGAATGCTGAGTTGCTGGTTGGCGCGCACGGCGGAATGGCAGGCGAGGGTGGCGAGCAGCTCATTACGGCGTTCGGTGAGGGCGCGCGATGCACCGAAGTCGCGCAGTTCGTGCAGTACCTCGCGTGCCGCCGCTTCGGCATGCGATTGCTTGAGCATGGCAGGCATGGCGCGCACGGCCAGCGTGCTGGTGGAGATCGGTGCGAGTTCGAAGCCCAGTTTCTGCAAAGCTTGCTGCTCTTCTTCCACGGTAGCGATGTCCAGCGCATCGGCGCCGAAGGTGACCGGGATCATCAGTTGCTGGGTCGGCATCTGCTGCGCGTCGAAGGCGGTCTTGAGACGCTCGTACACGATGCGTTCATGTGCGGCGTGCATGTCTACCACGATCAGGCCTTGCTGGTTCTGCGCGAGGATGTAGATGCCGGAGAGTTGGCCCAGGGCGTAACCGAGCGGGTGTTCAGTGTTTTGTAGGATGGGTTGAGCAAAGCGATACCCATCATTTGTTTGTGATGAAGATTGATGGGTATCGCTTTGCTCAACCCATCCTACGGACGGTGTTTCCAAAGCCTGACTCTGTGCTTCCCATACGCGATACGTCGCTTGTCGTTCGGCTGCACCAAAGGGGATGCGCTGCTGTTCGGTCGGTGTGAACGAGGGGCGTGCTTCCACGTGTTCTTGTGACGTTGAGGCAGGCGTCGCGGTCGTTTCCTGCATCGTTGCGCTCAAAGCATCCTGCAAGCCGTGGAACACGAACTGGTGGATGCCCTGACTCTCGCGGAAGCGCACTTCGCTCTTGGCCGGGTGCACGTTCACGTCCACCTGTTCCGGCGGCATGTCGAGGAACAGCACGAAGGCAGGGTGGCGCTGGTGGTGCAAGATGTCTTGGTAGGCCTGGCGCACAGCGTGCATCAGCACCTTGTCACGCACGAAGCGTCCGTTGATGAAGAAATACTGCTCGTCGCGCGTGGAGCGCGAATAGGCGGGCAGGGCAGCGATGCCGTAAAGGTGCAGCGGGCCGATCTTGCGTTCTACGGTTACCGCATATTGGCCGAACTCGCTGCCGAGGATGGCCTTGATGCGCTGCGACAGATCCTGCGACGCCAGTTGCCATTTGGTCTTGCCGTTGTGCTGCAGGGAGAAGGCAACATCGGGCCGCGACAGCGCGATGCGCTTGAAGGTCTCTTCGCACCAGGCGAACTCGGTGTTCTCGCTCTTGAGGAATTTGCGTCGGGCAGGCGTATTGAAATACAGCTCGCGCATCTCGAAACTGGTTCCTTGCGCATGCGCGGCAGGCGCGGCTTCAGTCAATGATCCATCGAGGGCCTCGACCTGCCAGGCATGTGCTGCCTCGGCAGTGCGGCTGGTCAGCGTGACCTGTGCCACCGCTGCCATACTCGCCAGCGCCTCGCCGCGAAACCCCATGCTGGCGACGCGTTGCAGGTCGTCCAGCGACGCGATCTTGCTGGTCGCATGGCGCATCAGCGCCAGCGCCAGTTGTTCCTTATCTATACCGCAGCCGTTATCGCGCACGCGCAACGACTTGATGCCGCCGCCTTCCAGTTGTACGGCGATCTCGGTCGCACCGGCATCCAGGCTGTTCTCCAGCAATTCTTTAAGTGCCGAAGCAGGGCGCTCGATCACTTCGCCGGCGGCGATCTGGTTGATAAGAAGGTCGGGGAGCAAATGGATGGAAGGCATCGGCGGATTATAGCGGATAGACCTTGCCAGGACCTGCTGCAGAGGGGGTGCGACAATCCGCCGCGCGACAACATGTCACATTCCCGCCGCCTGCTTCGCTTCCTACAATCCGCCCCGGTTTTCATCAGGGACATTCGGGGAGAAAGTAGTGAAGATACACAGCAAACAGATCGTAGCCTGTGTGGCATGGGCATTTATCGCACCCCAGGCATCCTGGGCCGAGATCGGCGCTTTGCCGGAAGTGACCGTCTCGTCCACCACCATCGACGACCGTTTCGATTCCAAGCGCGGTGAACCTTCCAACGTCAACAACATCAGCGGCAAGAAGGTCGATGACCGTCACGGCCAGAACATCGTCGAGGTGCTGGAATCCATCCCCGGTGTGAGTGCAGAAGTACAAAGCGGCGACTCGGTGAAGATCATGCTGCGTGGTGTCGAAGCACAACGCTATATGGGCGAGAAGCCGGGCGTGGCCATCGTCATCGATGGCGTACCGGTGGTGGAACGTACCGGTCGCGTGAACATCGACCTGGACAACATCGAATCGATCAAGGTCATCAAGGGCGGCGCTTCCTACTTGTTCGGCGAAGACGCACTATCCGGCGCGGTGATCATCACCACCAAACGCGGTGCAAAGATGGCTGGTTATATGGCGAGTGCCGAGGTCGGCAGTTATGACTATTACAAGGGCATCCTGCGCGCAGGATTCGCGGACGGCAGATGGGTAGGTCACATCCAGAAATCAAAATTGCAATCCAAAACCTTCCACGATCAGGGCGACTGGGGACGTGACTATGTAGACGGCAAGCTGCAATACATGATCGATGACAGCAGTGACCTGACCTTCGGTTTCGAACATGCCCTGCGCAACAAGGACAGCCATGGTACCGTACGCGGCGTGACCGCTGCCTTGCTCGACCCGCGCAGCGTGGACAGCGGCAAGGACTATGCCCGTAAATACGATGTGACGCTGGACAAGGCCAACCTGTCCTATGCCAAGGACACCGGCGACGGCGGCAACCTGCTGATCAACACCTATCTGTTCAAGGACCACACCTACGGCTGGCAGAACCCGAACGGTTTCCTGCGCGACAGCGCCGGCAATTTCCTGTACGGCACGGCTGCAGCCAGCGACATGAGCACCATGCGCGATGCCTATGTCAGCGGCCGCGACACCCAGCAGAAACAGAGCGGTGCGAAAGCGGAATGGCGTCAGGGCGGCGAGCAGATCGCCTGGATGGGCGGTCTGGACCTGCAACAGTTCGAGGACCGTGCCCTGACCAGGAATCTGGTGACCTATACCAGCCGCAGTACCGCCACAGGTTTCAGCAATCCTTTGAATCTGGCCGGCGCCTTGACCGAGGATAGTCTCTCCACTTCCGATACGCGCGCTGTCTACGGTGAACTGAAATGGCAATTGAGCGCACCGCTCACCGCCACCTTCAATGCGCGCTACGACAACATCGCCCAGAAATATGTGAGCAACCTGCCGCTGACTGCGGCGCAGATCGCGGAAGGGCGCAGCACCAGCGGCGAAAAGGCCTTCGACGTATTGTCCGAGCGCATCGGCTTCAACTACGCATTCAGTGACGAGCGCGAGTTGTATACCAATCTGTCCACCGGCTTCCGTGTGCCGACGCTGTCGCAGCTGTACGGCGGCACCATCTCGCCGACCGGCAGCGTAGCGCCGAATCCGGACCTGAAACCTGAGCATTCCTACAATGCGGAAGTCGGCCTGCGCAGCAAAACCGAGTTGTTCGGTATCCCGCTGGATACGGATGTGGCCGTGTTCCAGATCGACCGCAAGGACTTCATCCTCAACACCGGCGGCCAGTACCAAACCACGACGGGTGCGACCCTCGCCAACGCACTGGAGCAGTACCAGAACATCGGCGGTGTGCGTAACCGCGGTCTGGAAGCCGCCATCAAGACAGACGCCCGCGAAGTATGGTCCGGCGACATGGCTTACACTTACCTGAATGCGGTATTCACCCGCAACGACAGTTACTGGATGGCGATGGGTTCGCGCAGCCTGCCGTTGCCGTCCGTGCTGTACAACAATACCGGCAACGTGGTGCCGCGTACGCCCAAGCACAAGCTGAACCTGAACACACGCTACCGCCCGGCGGACGGCTGGACCTTCACCGGCGAAATGAACACACAGTCCGGTATCTATGCGGATGAAGTGAACATCGTCTGGGTCGGCGGTCGTACCGTGTACAACCTGATGGCGAACTACGAGTTCAAGAGCGACCGCAAGATGAAATGGTCTGCCTTCGCCCGCATCGACAACCTGTTCGACCGTTATTACTACTCCACCATCCGCGGTGGTTCGGACAGCAACGGCGATGGTGTCTACGACGCCGAGGATGTCTCCATCACCGTCAATCCGGGTCGCGTGTGGACGGTCGGCGCATCGCTCAGCTTCTAAAGGATAGCCATGAAAACACTCTATCTCGCTACGCTGCTGCTGACACTTCCCGCGACGGCTTCTGCTGCCGAACCCGCCACGATGGCAGGCCACGACCACGGCACCATGATGCGTAGTCAGGCACGCGTCTGGACAGAACTGCCGGTGCTCAAGGCACGCATGAAAGGTCAGGACATGTCATCGCGCAGCGTCATCATGCAGCCGCAGAACATCGCGGCGGATGCCATCGAAGCCTGGTCCAACGATCTGGCGGATGCCAAGGGACACCGTAACTTGC
This sequence comes from Sideroxydans sp., assembly GCA_028687425.1. GTDB lineage: Bacteria > Pseudomonadota > Gammaproteobacteria > Burkholderiales > Gallionellaceae > Sideroxyarcus. Next base: position 3,056 of record JAQUAD010000056.1, on the reverse strand, counting down.
CCATAGGCATGGGCGGGGCAGAGCTGGACAAACCCGCCACGGGCGGTTTCCAGTTGCTGACCGCGCGTGAAGTACAGGGCGATGCCGTACGTGTCGCTTCCACCGTGCATTACTTCGGTGAACGCGGCGGCAAGAACCCAACCGCCATGTTCGATCAGGTCAAACACGAGCTGGAGATCGTGCCACAACCGTATCCGCGCGAACATTCCCGTTACCGTGCCAGCGAGGACTGGCAGTTCGCCGTGCGTTTCAAGGGCCAACCGCTGCCCGCTCAGAAAATCCTGCTGGAGACCTCGAACGGCAGTCAGGCGGAATTCCTCACCGATGCAATGGGGGTAGCAACAGTGCATGTGCCAGATGATTTCAAGCCGGAAGAAGAACAAAGCAAGGGGGATAGCCATGGCATGCGACGCAGCGCAGATTTCGTGCTGGCCGTGTCGCATGCCGATGGCAGCCTGCAATACCTGACCGCGTTCAACAGCAGCTACGGTGCGAATGCCTTCGAGAACCGCAGCATAGGCATGGGCCTTGGTTTCGTGCTGTTGGGCATGCTGGGCGCGGCACCGCTGCTGCGCAAGCGCAAGGCAGTCGCCAGGAAAGAGGAGCGCACAAATGCTTAAATCACTGTTCCCCACGCTGGGCCGTTTCCGCTTAAGCGTGCAGATACTCATGCTGTTCGTCACCGTGTATGGCGGCGCGCTGCTCGGTAGCTACACCGTGGACCGCATCTCCAAAGCGCTGCCGTCGCTGTCCTGTGCCTACGACAAGTTGACCGGCGACCATTGCATCCTCATCGTCAACCAGCACCAGCTGCATCACCGCCTCGGTGCCGCGCTGGCAAAAGCGGGCGATGTCGCGCTGAACGTGTTCATCCCCACCTTGATGTCGGTGGGCGTGTTCTTCCTGTTCTTCTTCTTTTTGAACAAGGCATTCTGCGGCTGGGTCTGCCCGCTGGGCACGGTGCAGGAACTGCTCTACAAGATCGGTCGCCGTCTGGGCCGCCCACTCAATCGCTTCAAACCGGAGAATGTAGGCAAGGTGCGCCCGGCCAAGTGGTTCATGCTGCTGGTACTGGTGCTGGGCCTGCCCACGCTGGCAGGCATGGGCGTGGTCGCCAACGAGATGGGCGACCCGTTCTGTCAGGTCTGCCCGTCACGCATCGCCACCACCTTGCTGACTGCGGACACCGAGCAACTCGCAGTGCGCACCGGCACCAGCATCAACTTTTTCTTCGGCGCGCTGGGCAATGCGCTGTTCGGCTTCATCATCATCGCCGCGCTGGCCGTGCGCCAGCCGTTCTGCCGCATCTGCCCACTGCTGTCGTGGAATGCGCTGTTCCAGAGGCTGTCGCCGATGCGTCTGGTAAAGAAGGAGTCGCACGAGAAATGCGCCAAGTGCGGCGTGTGCGAGAAAGCCTGCCCGATGGACATCCACGAGATCGGCACGGCATTCGGCAAGAAGGCCTTCCACGAGGACTGCACCCTATGCGGCCGCTGTGCGGAATATTGCCCGGACGACGACGTGATCCAGCTCAAGTTCTTCGGCTTCAAACTGTTCGGTTCCTTGCGCGACTATTACAAGAACCGCATCAAGTTCGAAACACCGGAAGGCCAGCCTAAGAAACGCGTGATCCCCATCCTGTGCAAACCGGCAGACAACAATGGCTGAGTGGTTCGATCCATCCCAGCTGGCGCAACAGACCACACTGTTCACCGTGTGGCTGCTAGGTGCATCGCTGGGGCTGACCGCCTGCACCGCCACCTGCCTGCCGTTCATGGGCACGTGGATACTGGGGCGGGGCGGTAGCCAGATGCAGGCGTTGCGCGATACGGCGCTGTTCGTCAGCGGCCGCATCCTGGCTTACACCATGCTGGGCGCACTGGCCGCCGTAGCAGGCAGTTGGCTGTCGCAAGCGATGAAGGGCGGCAGCGGCAATCTGGTCATTGGCGCAGCGTCCATCGCCGCCGGGCTGTGGCTGTTGCGCAGCAAATCTGCGCATGCACCTTGCGGCGTGGCGAAGCGGGTGGGTAGTGCGCCGCCCCTGTTGCTGGGCTTTTCGCTCAGCCTCACACCGTGCGCGCCGCTGGCGTCCTTGCTGGCCGTGTGCGCGGCAGCGGGCAGCGTGCAACTGGGCATGGCCAACGGCGTGATGTTCGGAATGGGCGCGGCACTGACACCGCTGCTGATACTATTGCCGCTGATCAGTCTGCTCGGCACGCAGCTGCGCGAGAATCGCGACTGGCTCACGCGCTGGATACGCTGGTGCGCGGCAGCAGTCCTGATCGTGTTGGGAGTGCGTCGCATCTTCCTGTTCGTCTGACCCTATGAATATGCTTGCCTGATGAAACATCGCTTTTTGCTTTTCGCCTTCCTGCCGCTGCTCGCCCATGCGGAAGATCAACCCTCGCTGAAAGAAGTCACCGTGACCGCGACGCAGGAAGATGTCGCCGAGCGCCGCGACGCCACCACCCAGAAAGTGATCGTGGGCCGCAAGGACATTGCGAACATGGGCGTGATGACCATAGGCGAAGTGCTGGGCAAACTGCCGGGCGTGGAAGTCAAGGGCGGCGGGCATCAGGCGCGCGGCATGTCGCGCGACAGCGTGCAGATACTGGTGGACGGCGAACGTCCGGCGGGCGGTTCGCGCATCGTGGCTGGCGTGATCGGTCGCTTGCCGGTCGGTGATCTGGAGCGGGTCGAGATATTGCGCGGTTCTTCCGCCGAGTATGGCGGCTCGTCTGCGGTCACCGTCAATCTGGTGATGAAGAAGGCCGTCTCCAAACGCAGCACCGCGCTCAAGGTCGGTCTCGGCATGAATGGCAACGAACCGACCGGCCAGTTCACCTGGACAGAGAACGGCGGCGAGGGCGGCTTCGGCTGGAGCCTGCCGCTCACGCTCAATCTGCACCGCCGCCCCGGCAGCACTTTGACGGAACGCAAGACCGTGACCGCCGGCACCACCACGCTGGCGCAACAGGACAAGGACGACGGCCTGTTCACCTTCCGCGAGTTCGTGATGTCACCGCGCATGACCTGGAAGCAGGGCAGCGATAGCC
>JAQUAD010000095.1 GCA_028687425.1 Sideroxydans sp. | reverse complement strand
GAGTGGATAGCTCGATCGGTGCTTCCTGCGCGCCTGCCCGCCCGGTCCAGGCCAGCATCGCAGCGCCAGCCAGCGCCATGCTGCTTCGTTGCTTCACATACATAACTTCCTCCTCTTGATAAACCGAATCATTGATCTTGTTCAAATTTACTGTGCTTCGGGCGCTTTGGGTTTCCAGCCGGTGATCATCGCCCGCACCAGGTTCTCCTTGTGCTGCAGGCTGCCGCTCACCACGCCCAGCAGATGCAGGGGGATCAGCAACAACGCCAGCTTCACCAGCAGGTCATGCGCATGACGGAAGAAATACGCCGTCTCGTCGCTGACGCTGTTGGCCAGGAACAGCAGCGGTCCTTCGAAATCGATGACCGCCAGCGTGACCAGTCCGGAGACGAATATCGCCAACAACAATGCCAGCAATGCAAACACCATCAATGCACCGGCCGGGTTATGGCCGTAATAATGCCTGGGCTGACCACTGCGAATGCTGCGCACGTAAGCCAGCGTCTCCTGCGGTGAAAAGATGAAGGACTTGAAACGTGCATAGCGGCTGCCCGTGAAACCCCACACCAGTCGGAACAGCAGCAGCGCAATCAAGGCATACCCCATCCATACATGCACGGTCATCTTGTGCAACTCGGCGGAAAGATAAGCAGTTGCGAACCCCGCCACCAAAGACCAATGGAACAAGCGAACCGGGACATCCCAAACCTTGACCTGCGTTGTTTCTTTATCCGACATCTCTCTCTGGCTCCTCAAAAGCGGCGCGATTCTAACTGGGAAAAATTTTTTGCAAAGTTGACTTTATTCTTTTCTTCGATTAGCGCTCATCAGTGCTGCGCGCACGGAACCCGCCTTGCGACCAGCGGGCCGAGAATAAGTTCAATACCGACGACAGCGAACAAGAGTTGAAAGCAGGTAGCTGCGTCCGACAATACGACTGCGTTATATCGGATAGCTGACCGGCTTGCCCTGCGGGGTCATTCCCCCGATCAGTTTTTCGAATGCGGCGAGCGGCAACGGCTTGCTGAACAGATAGCCTTGGAAGTTGCCGCAACCATAGCGATGCAGCAACGTGAATTGCGCCTCGGTCTCCACACCCTCGGCCACCACATCCAGTTCGAAGTTCATCCCCAGATCGACGATGGTCATCACCATCACGCGGTCCGCATTGTCGCTGGCGATGGTACGCACAAAACTCTGGTCTATCTTGAGCTGGTCCAGCGGCAGGCTCTTCAGGTATGAAAGGGAGGAATAGCCGGTGCCGAAATCGTCCATCGAAAAGCTGACCCCGAATTCCTTCAGGGCCTTCATCTTGGCGATGGAGTCCATCACATCTTCCAGCACCAGACTCTCGGTCAGTTCCAGCTTGAGCGAGGTCGGGGGGATGCCGTGCTTTCTTACGGTCGCCTGCACCAGCTCGACAAAGTCCGGCTGGCGGAACTGGCGCGCACTGACGTTCACGGCCAGCGTCAGATTGCTCATTGCGTCCCCTGCATGCCAGACCTTGAGCTGCGCACAGGCCGTATCGAGCACCCAGTTGCCGATCAACAGGATCAGCCCGGTCTCTTCCGCCAGCGGAATGAATTCCAGCGGCGGCACCAGTCCGCGCTGCGGGTGATTCCAGCGCAACAGCACCTCTGCCCCCTGCGGGCGGCGCGCGGCGTCCACCTGCACCTGGTAGAACAGTTCGAACTGGCCTTGCGCCAGCGCTTCATACAGATCGGATTCCAGCGCGGCGCGTTTCTCCACTGCGGCCTGCATGGTCGGGTCGAAGAAGCGGATGGCGTTGCGTCCCGCCTCCTTGGCGCGGTACATCGCCATATCCGTCCACTTGAGCAGCTGGTCGATCTCGCCGCCGTGATCCTTGAACACGGTGATGCCGATGCTGGAAGAGCAATGATGGATGAACTCCTCGGGATCGCCGTTCGCGCCCGTCCTGTTCAACAGGTAGGGGCGGGCCAGCGCCTGCCGGATCTTCTCCGCTACCGCCTCGGCTTGCAATGCCGCCTCGTCGGCATCGACCGCCAGACCTTCCAGCATGACCACGAATTCGTCGCCGCCGAATCGCGCCGCACTGTCTTCATCGCGCAGGCATTCGCGCAAACGCCGCCCGACCTTGATCAGCATCTGGTCACCCATGTCGTGACCGTGCAAGTCGTTCAGCACCTTGAAATGGTCCAGGTCGAGGAACATCAGCGCGCCATGTTGCCGCGTGCGGACACAGGTCACCAATGCCTGACTCAGTCTATCCAGCAACAGGCGCCGGTTGGGCAGGCCGGTCAGCACGTCGTAGAACGCCAGATCGTGCATCTGCTGTTCGAGCCGCTTGCGCTCGGTGATGTCATGCACCACCGAGAACAACAGGGTACGTCCGTCCACATCGATCGGCGATGAATGCACTTCGACCGTACGCAACGTACCGTCTGCCAAGCGGTGCGGGAACACGAAATAGTTGCGTTCTTCGCGCAAGGCCTGCTGGCGCTCCCTGGCAACCTCGCCCTTGTCGCTGACATTGATCTGGCTGATGTTCATCGTCTTCATCTGTCTGATCGAATAGCCGTAGTAATTGGCGGCGGCCAGATTGGCATTCACGATCTGCCCGCTCTCCGGTTCAATCAGCAGCATCGGCGAGGCGTGGCTTTCGAACATCTGCCGGAAACGTGCTTCGCTTTTTTGCAGTTCCAGCGTGCGCGCGGCGACCTTGTGTTCCAGCGTGGCGTTGGCCGCCTGCAAGGCATCGTCCAGCAGGCTGCGTTCGGCAAAACTGGCACGCAGGCGACGGTTGTTGCGTGCCAGATAGGCAGCCAGCCAGATGGCGGCAGCGACCATCAGCAAAGCCAGTCCCAGCAAGGGCTGCATGTACTGGTGCAGAATGTCGCGCAGTTCGAATTCCTGCGCCAGATCGGGATCGGTCTTCAGACGCATCATCACTCCCTCCACCGGCGCATAGTTGCCGGGCGGCGTGAATCCGTAATACCTGCCGCTACGCGCAGCCGCATCCTCCGGCTTGATGTGCAGCAAGGTCAGCACGACCTGACGTTTCAAGGTTTCCGACACCCCGGGCAATACCGAGAATGCCCATTCCGGATACAGACGCGTGGAAAGCATCTGCGGGAATTCGGTGTCTTTCTGCCGGTTGAGCACTTTCACCTGATCCAGTTCGAGCTTGCCCTCGCGCGCCATGTTCTCCAGCACGCCGGTACGCACGAAACCGGCATCGGCTTGCCCGTTCAGCACGGCCTGCACCACATTGTCCTGCGGCATGCCGGTGAACATCACCTTGCCCACTTCGCCGATCTGGATGCCCTGCTCGAACAATGCCCAGCGCTGCACCACGTAGGCACCGAACGATTGCTCTTCCGCGGCGGCCACCTTGCGTCCGCGCAGGTCGGCGAAATCGCGGATGTCGTTGCGGTCGGCACGCGCCAGCACCACGCCGCCGAAACTGTCCACGGGCCGCCCGTCGATGATCGGCATCAGCGTGGCGATGGCGGCCAGGCTATGGCGCGCGCGCAGCACGATGTAATGGTTGGGATTGGTCAGGATGAAATCGAAGCGATGCGCGGCGGCGGCGGCATTCATCTCTTTCAGGAACAGCGGCTCCATACTGAAGTGGTAATTGCCGCGCACATGCGCGTTCAGATAATCCTCGGTCGCCTGCCATTGCTGGCGGGTCTGTTCCAGGGGACGGAACGACAGCACGCCGATCTTCACTTCCTGCGGCGCGGCGTGTGCCGTGGCAACCAGCCCCGCCAGCAGGGACACAGCGAACAGGATCGTGCGCAGGCGGTTCACGCGCCCTCCGGTCTCGAAGACAGTTTCACGCAATTGCGGCCGCCGGCCTTGGCGGCGTACAGCGCGCGATCGACCTGCTGCAGCATGGCATCCGGCGTCTGCGGCGTGCGCGGCAGATGGGCGCCGATACTCACTGTGAACGAGAATCTGTGTTGCCCGCTATCGATCTGCAGCGCCTCGATACGGGTGCGGATTCGTTCTGCGATCGTGAGCAGGTCGGCTTCCTCGCAATCGGGCAGCAAGATG
>JAQUAD010000094.1 GCA_028687425.1 Sideroxydans sp. | reverse complement strand
GCCTCGATCGCCTCCTGCCGCGGCGGGTCGATGATACCGACCAGGGCCAGCAGCACAAACTCGTTGCCGACATCGGCAAAATCCAGCAGAGTTCCAGCCGGCGCTGCAGGTTTATAACCCAAGGCCAATACACGCAAGCCCTGGGCGGCCGTTTCCAACGCCATGCGCTGCCAGTAGTTGCGGTCCAGCGCCTGCACGTCCTCGCCTGCAAGCTGGTAATCACACATTTCCAGGATGCGTTCCGGCGCGCCCTTGACGAATATCCATGGCTGATCTTCCTCGTCACGATGGAATGTCGCCATAAAACGGTGCACGGACTCGAAAGGTATCGTACCGAGGCGCTGCCATGCGGCATCGGCGGCATGCTCGGTAAATCCTGCCTTGCCGGCAAGCACCAGCAAGGCACCCTCGGTCGGATCGCCTTCCACATACCATTGCTGATGTCGCTTGCGCAAATTGGCATCGTTACAGAGCGCGCCCGCACGCACGGCAAGCAGCAAAGCCGAATGCATTCCGGGGTCTATAATGCGGTCACCCAGGCTGAAATCCCCGACCGGCGCATAGCCGACACCGCCGACATTGAAGACCTGGTCTGCGCAGACCACGCGTTGCACCGTCATCTCGTTCCGCGTCAGTGTCCCGGTCTTGTCGGAACAGATGACGGTCACCGAGCCCAGGGTCTCGACGGCGGGCAAACGGCGGATGATGGCATTACGCTTTGCCATGCGCTGCACCCCCAGCGCCAAAGTCACCGTCATGATGGCAGGCAGGCCCTCCGGAATTGCCGAGGCGACCAGCGCCACCACCATCATGAACATGTCGGCCGCCGGGTGCCCGCGCCACAGCGTGCCGAGCACGAAGGTCGCAAGACCGATAAGCAGGATCGCCAGCGCCAGTCCCCTGCCAAAACGGTCAATTTGCCGCAACAGGGGTGTGCTCATACGCGGGATGGCTGCGAGCATGCGGTTGATCTTGCCCAGTTCGGTCTCTGTCGCGGTGGCGACGACGACCCCGGTGCCCTGCCCGTAGACCACCAGCGTACCCGAGTAGGCCATGCCAAAACGATCGCCAAGCGGCGTGTCCTGCTCCACCGCCTGCGTCGTCTTTTCGACCGGCAGCGACTCACCGGTCAGCGCGGCTTCCTCCACGCGCAATTCGTTCTGGCTGATCAACCGCAGATCTGCCGGTACTCTATCGCCGGATGAAAGAAACACAACATCGCCCGGCACCAGTTCAGCCGCGTCAATCTCAGAGCGCTTGCCGTTACGGATGACGTTCGCATGCGGCGACAACATGGCACGGATAGCCTCCAGCGCGGCCTCCGCCTTGCCCTCCTGGATGAAACCGATGATGGCATTGATGACGACAGCGGCAATCAGAACGCCGGTATCCACCCAATGCTCGAGAAAGATGGTGATGACGGCTGCGCCCAGCATCACATAAAGAAGTATGTTGTGGAACTGCATCAGAAAGCGCAGCAACGGCCCTCTGCGCTTGGGCGGTGCCAAGCGGTTCGGCCCGTACTGCGCCAGCCGCTTCTGAACTTCCGCTTCATCCAGCCCTTTACTGCTGGTGGAAAGCTTATCGAGAACGCTCTCTATGGATTGAGTATGCCAGTTTTCCGGAATCTGAGGGCTGCCAGCCATTGCGTCTAAACTCCCTGATGTTGCGATATATCTGCCGCTAATCTGGCAGCATGTTGAATAAACGGGCCGATGCCGGATGATTGAGTTCGTCCGGCAGGGCGTTACTTACATGCAAGGCTTGCAACTCTTCACGCCTATCGATGCCTGCAGTCTTGTCGAACAAGGTTATCATCGGACAACCGTCATCAGGGCTTGTCTGCGACCACCTGATAATCCCAATCCCGGACATCCTGAATGATGGTCTCGATATCGTCTTCCGGCACGCTCATGATGTGCAATGCGGCGGCGCCGAGTCGCAGACTGGCTTCGATGATTTCCGGATACGCCTGCAAGGCGCCGGCTTCCAGCAGCCTCGAACTTTCCTCAAGATCCTTTGCACGCGCAATTACCGGCACTTGTGGATACAGCTTCTTCAATAGTCTCACCGCCTGTGCGGCAGCATCCGGATCGTCAATCGCCATCACCACCAAAGCCGCACGTTCTGCATGTACGGTGTTCAGCAATTCCGCATCCGAGATATCGCCGTACAACACCCGATGACCGTTGGCCTTGGCAACGGCAACACGCTTGGGGTCGCTCTCCAACACGATGAAATCGATCCCGGAATGCTGCAGCAACACGGCTATCGTATGCCCCACCCGGCCATAACCGGCGATGAGGACTTCCTGCTCCGGCTTTTTCAGTTCATCAACGACTGCGCTGGAAGCAGCCTCCCCGTCGCCACGAAACAGCATGGCAGTAATCTGCTTGTTGAAGCGGATGAGGAAGGCACCCAGAATCATGGAGAACAGAATCGAGAGCAGTGCCATCTGCCCCAGTGCTTCATCGATCACGTTTGCCTGTAGCGCGATCGCCAACAAGGCAAAGCCGAATTCGCCGCCTACCGACAATATCAGGCCGGTACGCACCGAGGTCATGGTGGTGATGCCGCTGGCTCTGACCATCAGGCTGACCATGACCGCCTTGCTGACCAGCATGATTGCTGCACCGATCAGGCCGTAATGCCAGTAATCGACCAGCGCTAGCGGGTTGAACATCATACCGATACCGATGAAGAACAGACCCAGCAGCACATCGCGGAACGGCCGGATGCTCGACTCCACTTGCACGCGGAACTCGGTCTCGCCCAGCATCATACCGACCAGAAAGGCGCCAAAGGCCAGTGACAAGCCGAGGCTACTGGTACTCCAGGCCGCCATCAGCGCCACCAGCAACACGGTCAGCGTGAACAGTTCCGGTGAACGACGCTGCGTGACCAAATGGAACAACGGCCGCAGCAACCATCGACCGGCGAAAAATACCAAGGTAAAGGCGAGCACTGCCTTAGCAAGTACCATCGCCAGTTCGCCCGCCAGCTGATTGGCCGCGATACCGGCGCCGAGCACCGGGATGATGACCAGGAAAGGCACCGCTGTCACATCCTGAAAAATGGACATGGCCAGCCCCAACCTGCCGTGCTGGCTGTTCTCCTCCCCCTGCTCGGTTAGCAGGCTGGCGATGATGGTACTAGAGGATTGCGCGAATACCGCGCCGATGACAAAAGCCATGACAGGACTCCAGCCCGCCAGCCAGAGCAAAATCGCAACGACGATGGTGGTCAGCATCACCTGCGCCGTTCCCAAGCCAAGGACCTGATGGCGCAAGGCGTGCAACTGCGGCAAGGAGTAATTCAGACCGATGGCAAACAGCAGGAACACCACACCGAACTCGGCCAGCGCATTGAAATCCGGCAGGTTGATATTGCTCCCAAAGGCATGGGGGCCAAGAACGATGCCCACCAGCAGATAGCCGAGGCTGGTCGGGATATGCAGGCGCTGAAAAGCAACGATGACCGCCACCGTCGTTCCCAGCAACATCAGGATATGTGCAAGTTGCTCAAGCATTGGTCCAAAGATTCCGAAACGATATTCACATCAATCGGACATCAGCTTGGCTGAATGATTGCGAGCCCACCCATATATGGTTGCAAGGCTGCCGGAATCTTCACACTGCCATCCGCCTGCTGATGGTTCTCCAGTATCGCCACCAGCGTGCGGCCGACGGCGAGGCCGGACCCGTTAAGCGTGTGCAACAGCTCTGGTTTGCCGTTCTCGTTGCGGAAGCGGGCCTGTAAACGGCGCGCCTGAAAAGCCTCGCAGTTGGATACCGAGGATATCTCGCGATAGGTGTTCTGTGCCGGCAGCCAGACTTCGAGGTCGTAGGTCTTGGCAGCGCCGAAACCCATGTCGCCAGTACATAAAGAAACGACACGGTACGGAAGTTCCAGCGCCTGCAGGATATGCTCGGCATGGCCGACCATCTCTTCCAGCGCTTCGTAGCTTGTCTCCGGATGCACGATCTGCACCATCTCGACCTTGTCAAACTGATGCTGGCGGATCATGCCCTTGGTGTCCTTGCCATAGGAGCCGGCCTCG
>JAQUAD010000005.1 GCA_028687425.1 Sideroxydans sp. | reverse complement strand
CGCTCAACATGCCTTGCGGGAAGTTGTCCGCGGTCGCTTTCAGCAACGCAGGCAAGGACAGATCCAGCGGTGTCTCGATCAGGATGCGCAGGATGCCCAGCGCCTGACGACGCAGACCGAACGGGTCCTTGTCACCGGTCGGCACCTGACCGACGCCGTAGATACCGACCAGTGTTTCCAGCTTGTCGGCCAATGCCACGGCACAGGCCAGCGCGCCTTGCGGCAAGGTGTCGCCGGCGAAGCGCGGGTGGTAGTGCGCTTCGATAGCGCTTGCCACTTCCGGCTTCTCACCGTCGTGCAACGCGTAATAGTGGCCGATGATGCCCTGCAGTTCCGGGAATTCACCGACCATGTCGGTGATCAGGTCGGCCTTGCTCAAACGTGCAGCCAGTTCGGCATCCGCCTTGTCCGCACCGAGCAGGCGCGCGATGGTGCCGGCCAGCGTGGTGATGCGCTCCACGCGTTGCAGCTGCGATCCCAGCTTGTTGTGATACACCACGTTGCCCAGTTTCTCGACGCGCGTTTCCAGTTTCTGCTTGCGATCCTGGTTGAAGAAGAAACGCGCATCGGCCAGACGCGGACGCACCACACGCTGGTTGCCCTCGATGATGTGATGCGGATCGGCGATCTGCATGTTGGACACGATCAGGAACTTGTTCAGCAGCTTGCCGGTTTGCGCGTCCAGCAGCGGGAAGTATTTCTGGTTCTGCTGCATGGTGAGGATCAGGCATTCCTGCGGCACTTCCAGATATTCTGCCTCGAACTGGCCGACGTAGACTTCCGGCCATTCCACCAGCGCAGTCACTTCGTCCAGCAGCGTAGAGAGCAGGCTGCGCTCCTCGTTGGACATGGACATCAGCCTGGACTGGTCGAAGTTGGCGTGACCGATCCAGATCGCGTTGTTCTGCTCCGCCAGTTGATCCAGACGGGCCGAGATGCTTTCGCGGCGGTTGGCGAAGCTCGCCACCACGCGTCCGTCGCGTGCCAGCGTGGCTTCGTAGTCATCCGCGTGCGCGATGCTCACGCGTTCCGTGCACAGGAAGCGGTGACCGCTGGTCACATTGCCGCTGCTCAGCCCCAGCACTTCGGCATGCACTACATCGCTGCCATGCAACACCGTCAAACCATGCACCGGACGCACGAACTGGTGCTCCAGATCGCCCCAGCGCATCAGCTTGGGCACCGGCAGCTTCTTCAAGGCCTGCATGATGATGGCAGAGATGTATTCTTCCAGCGATTTGCCCGGCTGTTCGATGCGGGCCATGAAATATTCCGCCTTGCCGTCACTGACGCGCTGCAGCTGTGCTAGCACCACATTGGCCGAGCGCATGAAACCTTCCAGTGCCTTGGTCGGCTTGCCTTCCGCATCCAGACCGGAGGCGACCGCCGGGCCTTTGCGCTCGATGATGCGATCAGCTTGCTGCGCTTCCACGTCGGTGATGCTCACTGCCAGACGGCGTGGCGTGCAATAAGGCGTGCAGGCACTGGCCTCACCCAACAATGCCTGTTCCTTCAGTGCAGCGAATACCTCGTTGGCAAATGTGGTGGAGAGTTTCTCCAGCACCTTGGGCGGCAGCTCCTCGGTGAGCAGTTCGATCAATAGTGTCTGTTTCATCATGCGTCCTCCCCTTTCTTGCACATGGGGAAGCCCAAGGCCTCACGCGAGTCGAAATATGCCTGCGCCACCTGACGCGACAAGGCGCGCACGCGGCCGATGTAGGCAGCACGCTCGGTGACCGAAATCGCACCGCGCGCATCCAGCAGGTTGAAGGTGTGCGAGCACTTCATCACCATCTCGAAACCCGGCAGCGGCAAACCCGCATCCATCAGGCGCTTGGCCTCTGCCTCGTATTCGTTGAAGTGGCGGAACAGCATCTCGACGTTGGAGTGCTCGAAGTTGTATTTCGATTGCTCGACCTCGTTCTGATGGAAGACATCACCGTAGGTAACTACGGTGTCTCCATTTCTGGTCCACACCAGGTCGAACATGTTTTCCACGCCCTGCAAGTACATGGCCAGACGTTCCAGACCATAGGTGATCTCACCCAACACCGGCTTGCAGGTAAGCGAACCGACTTCCTGAAAATAAGTGAACTGCGTGACTTCCATGCCGTCCAGCCACACTTCCCAGCCCAAGCCCCATGCTCCCAGTGTCGGCGACTCCCAGTCGTCCTCGACGAAGCGGATATCGTGTTGATTGGTATCGATGCCCAGCGCGCGCAGGCTGTCCAGATACAGATCCTGGATGTTGTCCGGGGAAGGTTTCATTACTACCTGATACTGGTAATAGTGCTGACCACGGTTGGGATTCTCGCCGTAGCGGCCATCCTTGGGACGGCGCGAAGGCTGCACATAGGCTGCGCGCCAAGGCTCTGGGCCGACTGCACGCAGAAAAGTGGCCGTATGGAAAGTACCGGCGCCGACTTCGATGTCATAGGGTTGCAGCAGGGCACAACCCTGCTTATCCCAGAAATTTTGCAACGTTAAGATGACTTGCTGGAAAGTAAGCATGTACTAAATCGGTCTGATTTTTCAAAGGTGCGCATTTTACGGGTTTTCGGGCACTTGCGTCACCCTGCATAAAGCCAGCTTTGCGCTTCGCGACAAGGCTTTGACCTCACGTTCGCGCTTCGATGCTGCGGAACGATCTGCACAGACTTCGCTGTACACGAGATTTACCGGCAGACGGCTGCGCGTGTATTTCGCGCCTGCCCCTGCGTTATGGGTGGCGATGCGCTTGTCGAGGTCATTGGTAATGCCGCAGTAGAGCGTGTCATCCGCGCAATGCAGGAGATAGCAGAACCAGCTCATCTACGCGAAAATTTCACCGCCGCAGCCAGCATCAAAGCCAGCACAAGCAATATCGCGACATTACCCCAGCGCACATAGGGCGTGCTGCCTGCATAGCCCTGCACTTCCGCGGTAAGTACGCCTTCTTCGTGCTGCGGCAGTTGCGCCAGCACCTGCCCATCGATGCCAATGACGGAGGTGACGCCGGTATTGGTGGCGCGCAACATCATGCGCCCTGTCTCCAGCGCACGCATCTGCGACATCTGGTTGTGCTGCACGGCAGCGTTTGATTCGCCATACCAGGCATCGTTGGTCACATTCACCAGCAAGGTTGCCTGCGGCAGGGGACGAATGATCTCTTCGCCAAACACATCCTCGTAGCAGATGTTCACCGCGACCTTCTGCCCCGCAACATCGAGCGGCGCTTGCGCATCGCCGCCGCTGGTCAGGTCGCCCATCGGGATCTGCAGCACTTCGTTGATGATCCAGCCCAGCACGCCGCGCATGGGGATGAATTCGCCGAATGGCACGAGGTGATCCTTGCGGTAGTGCTGACTGTCGGCACTGCCGAGCGAGTACACGCTGTTGAAGTAGCGCTCGCCCTCTTTCTCGAATACGCCGATCAGGATGTCGCCGCCGTTCTGGCGCACGTGGTCGCGCAATAGCTGCTGGTAATACGGCGGGACATTGTGGCGCAGCAGCGGAAGCGCCGTTTCCGGCATGATGATCAGGCGGGCATCGCTGCTTTGCGCAAGCCGCCGGTAGGTCTCAAGCGAGCTTACCAGCCTTTCCTCTGTGAACTTCTCGTCCTGCGGGATGTTGCCTTGCAGCAGACTGACCTTGAGCGGCTCGCCGTTCGGCTGCGTCCATGCGACATGCTGCAATGCGCCACCGAACAACCACAGCGCAGTCACTCCACCGAGTGCGATCTTACCTGCCGCACTCCCGCGCACATGCACTACAAAGAGCAACGCAGCCGCACTCACTGCAACCGCCAGCGACACGCCATAGACACCGAACAACGGCGCATAACCCGACAAAGGACTATCGGGCACTTGCGAATAGCCGAATGCCAGCCAGGGGAAGCCGGTAAACATCAACCCGCGCAGCCATTCAGCCAGCACCCACAGGGCGGGCATCAGCAGCAGCACGCGCACGCTTTCCGCCGTACGGAAACGCAGCAACACATATCCCGCCAGCGCCAGCGGTGTGGAGATCAGTGCGGCGAACAACAAGGTGGCGCCGATCGCCAGCAGCGGGTGCATATAGCCGTAATCATGCAGCGCGACATAGACCCAGCCGACACCGAAACTGAACAAGCCCATGCCGAAAGTGAAGCCTGCACGTGCCGCCTGAGCCGCGCTCCCGCTGCGCAGCCAGACGCGGAACAACACAAGCAATGCAATGACAGCCAGGGGAAACAGCCCGAAAGGTGCGAAGCCGAACACGGCCAGCACGCCGGCAAACAAAGTCTGCATGAAAGGAGAAGTGATAAGTCTGTTCACAGGTGCCGGCGATTAAGTTGATTCGCAGGATTATACGGTGTAACTTCCGCCGCACTTAAACCCCTGCTCTTGCGCACCATGTCCGTCCAATCCGCCCTGTACGATGAGATCAGCGCCATGCTGGTAGATAGCGATCTATTCAACCATCTGCCATCGGCAGAACTGCGCACTGCCGCGCACTATTTCAGCATCACCAACCTCGCCGCCGATGAAGTGATCTTCCATGAAGGCGAGATCGGCAATTTCATGTGCATCGTGCATGAAGGCAGCGTACACGTGATCAAAACCAACCAGAACGAAAACCAGGTCGAGGTGGTGAAACTCGGCCAGGGGCGTGCCTTCGGCGAGATGGCCGTGCTGGATGGCGAGCGCCGCTCGGCCACCTGCAAAGCTGCAGAGGACAGCGTAGTGCTGACACTCTCGAAAGATGCGCTGGATCAGATGCTGGAAGAACATCCGCGCATGGCCGCCCGCATCATCCGCGCCATTGCCGTCAGTCTGTCGCGTCGCCTGCGCATGGCGGTAGGCCAGCTGGTCGATTACATCGACTAGATGCCCTCGAATGCCTTTAGAAATCGTTTTGCGGGATACAGCGCAAGGAGCCGCGCAGCGAATGACGAGACATACCGGGTTGGTAGGCGAGAAATGAGCGAGCACGCGACGACGCGATGTGCCCGCAAAACGAATTTATAAAGGCATTCGATGCTGGAATTCACCGAATACACCAAGATCTTTATCAGCCTGTTCGCGATCGTCGATCCGGTCGGCATCATCCCGCTCATCATCGCGTTCACCGCAGGCATGTCCGATCAGAAGCGCGAACGTGTGGGGCGCATCGCCTCACTGACGATGTTCGGCATCCTGCTCGCCTCGCTGTTGCTGGGCGAAGCCATCCTGTCGTTCTTCGGCATCAGCATCCATTCATTCCGCACGGCTGGCGGCATTCTGCTGTTGCTGATGGCGATCAACATGCTGATCGGCCACAAGGCACCACCAGCACCGGATGACAATGATGTCGATTCCACGCAGTCCATCGCCATCGTACCGTTGTCCACGCCCTTGCTGGCTGGCCCCGGCGCGATCAGCGCCGTGATCGTCGATGCACACAAGGCCGATAGCGCAAGCCATTACGGCATGATGACGCTGGTCCTCATTGCTCTGGGGCTGACCGTATGGCTGACCTTCCTCATCGCACCAAGGGTCTCGCAACGCCTGGGCACGATAGGCAGCACCATCGTCACCCGGCTGATGGGCTTGTTACTTGCCGCCATCGCGGTCGAATTCATCGCGGGCGGCCTGCGCGGCCTGTTCCCCTCTTTAGGTTGAAAATGGAAAAGATACGACTCTCGAAACTGATGTCCGAACAAGGACTGTGTTCGCGCCGCGAAGCGGACGACTACATCGCCAAAGGCTGGGTGCTGGTAGACGGCGAAGTGGTGAGCGAACTCGGCAGCAAGATCTTGCCAACGCAAAAGATCACCCTGAAAAAAGCCGCCCAATCGCGGCAACAGGAACAAGTGACCGTGATCCTGCACAAACCGGTGGGCTACGTCTCAGGACAAGCCGAAGACGGCTACCAGCCCGCCGTCGTACTGGTGAAGCCGGAAAAGCACTGGAAGCTTGACCCTTCCCCACAACGTTTCGACCCGCGCCACCTGAAACACCTCGTTCCCGCCGGACGACTGGACATCGACTCCACCGGCCTGCTGGTGCTGACGCAGGACGGCCGCATCGCCAAGCAGCTCATAGGCGAAGATTCCGAGATCGAGAAGGAATACCTGGTACGCATCAGCGGACGCATCGCAGCGGACGGCCTGGAGAAACTCAACTTTGGCCTGTCGCTGGACGGCAAAAAACTCAAACCCGCAACAGTCACCTGGCAGAACGAAGACCAGCTGAAGTTCATCCTCAAGGAAGGCAAGAAACGCCAGATCCGCCGCATGTGCGAACTGGTCGGCTTGAAAGTCACGGGCCTGAAACGCGTGCGCATCGGCAATGTGAAGCTGGAGAAATTGCCGATGGGGCAGTGGCGCTATCTGCGCGAAAACGAGAAATTCTAGACAGCTTCTGCTGCTGACGGACCCGCCGCCTTCTCCACCAGCAATGCATACAAGCGGCGGCTGTCCGCATGCAGCACCGTGAAATGCCAACCTTCGATCACATAGCTGCTGCCGCGTTTGGGTAACTGCCCAGCGGCCTTGAGCACCAGGCCGCCTACCGTGTCATATTCTTCGTCACTGAATTCTGCACCGGCCGCTTCGTTGAAGTCGGCGATCTCGGTATCGGCTTTGACGCACCAGTGAGTGTCGTCCTGACGGATGATGTTGTCCTCATCCTCGTCAAAGTCGTACTCGTCCGAGATGTCGCCCACGATCTGCTCAAGAACATCCTCGATGGTGGCCATGCCGCACACGCCGCCGTACTCATCGACCACTAATGCGAGATGGTTATGGTTGCTGCGGAAATCGCGCAGCAGCACGTTGAGGCGTTTCGATTCAGGCACGAACACGGCCGGACGCAACATGTCGCGCACGTTGAATTCTTCTCCGGCGTAGTAGCGCAGCAGATCTTTTGCCAGCAGGATGCCGATGATGTTGTCCTTGTCGCCATCCACGACAGGGAAGCGGGAATGCGCCTTCTCAACCACGAAAGGAATGAATTGCTCGGGGGGCAGGCTGATGTCGATGACATCCATTTGCGCGCGGGGAATCATGATCTCGCGCACCTGGCGCTCCGACACCTGGATGACGCCTTCCATCATGGAAAGCGCATCCGCATCCAGCAGGTTGCGCTGGTAGGCGCTATACAACAATGCGATGAGTTGTTCGCGATCTTCCGGCTCACGCAGCAACATCGTGGAGAGCCGGTCTAACAAGGTGGGTTTACTACTGCTACTGTCTGAACCGTCCATTACCTGACTACTAACTAACTAGATAGGGCGCAGGATACCGCAATTTGAGCATCAACGCAGTCTCCCGCGCCTCCATCTCTTCGGCTTCACGTTTCTTCTCATGGTCATAGCCCTGCAGGTGCAAGGCGGCATGCAGGGTGAGGTGCGCATAGTGTGCAAGCAGATCTTTGCCCTGTTCCTTCGCTTCGCGCTCTACCACAGGTGCACAGATCACCACATCGCCATACAAGGGCTCGGTATCGCCGTAGACGAAGGTCAGCACATTGGTGGCGTAATCCTTGCCGCGATAACTTTCATTCAGCGCGCGCCCCTCGATCTCGTCCACGATGCGCAAGGCCATCTGAATATCCTGCTCCAGCGTGACCTTCACCCAGCGGCGGAACTGCTGGCGCGTCGGCAGCTTTTTAGCATTGCTGGCGTATTGCACCGACAGCGAAAGTTTGTGTGCTTCACTCATTGTTTGTTCCCGTCTTGTTTCTCATAGGCAGAAACGATCTTCTGCACCAGCGGATGACGCACCACGTCTTCGGCGAGAAAATCCTGGAATGCGATGCCGCGCACATCTTTCAGCACGCTGCGCGCATCGTTGAGCCCGCTCTTCTGCCCTCGTGCAAGATCGATCTGCGTCACGTCGCCGGTGATCACCGCCTTGCTGCCGAAGCCGATACGCGTGAGGAACATCTTCATCTGTTCAGGCGTGGTGTTCTGCGCCTCGTCGAGGATGATGAAGGAATGGTTCAAGGTGCGGCCACGCATGTAGGCCAGCGGCGCGATCTCGATGGCACCGCGGTCGAATGCCTTGCTCACCTTGTCCAGCCCCATCAGGTCATACAGCGCGTCATATAAAGGACGCAGATAGGGATCGACCTTCTGCGCCAGATCGCCCGGCAGGAAACCCAGCCGCTCGCCCGCCTCCACCGCAGGACGCACCAGCACCAGCCGCTTTACATTCTCGCGCTGCAAGGCATCCACGGCGGAAGCCACGGCCAGATAGGTTTTGCCGGTGCCGGCAGGGCCGATGCCGAATGTGATGTCGTGTTCCTGTATGGCCTGCAGGTATTCGTTCTGACGCACTGTTCGTCCGCGCACCTCGGCCTTGCGCGTCATGAGCAGAGGAACAGAGTCCGTATCCATGGTCTGTGCACCGCTCTTCATGGCTTCGATCAGGCCCAGCTGCAATCGCTCCAGAGAGATATCGTGCCTGGCTTCCAGATAGAAACGCTCCAGCACCGCGCGGGCAATCTGCGCCTGATCACCATTGATACTGAAACGCTCACCGCGACGTGAGATATTCACTTCCAGCGCCGTCTCGATCTGGCGCAGATTCTCATCGAACGCGCCGCACAGATTTGATAGGCGCTCGTTGTCTACCGGCTCGAATGAGATGCTTGTACTCGCGCTCATTGCGCCACCGCGACCTCGCCGCGCAAAGTATGGTTGGAGACTGCCGTGATACGCACATCCAGATAGCGCCCCAGCATGCCGGGCGATCCCGCAAAATTCACCACCCGGTTGTTCTCGGTACGCCCGGCCAGTTCGCCCGCGTTCTTTTTGGAAACGCTCTCCACCACCACGCGCTGCACCGTGCCCACCATACGCTGGCTGTATTCCTGCTCAAGCTCATTGATGCGCGCCTGCAAACGCTGCAAACGCGCCATCTTCACTTCATCCGGCGTTTCATCCTTCATCTCTGCCGCGGGCGTCCCCGGACGCGGACTGAAAACAAAGCTGTAACTCGCATCGAACTGCACGTCCTCGATCAGCTTCATGGTCGCCTCGAAATCGGCTTCGGTCTCACCGGGGAAGCCGACGATGAAGTCCGACGCGATGGCGATGTCGGGACGTGCTGCACGCAGTTTGCGTATCACCGACTTGTATTCCAACGCCGTGTAGCCGCGCTTCATCGCGGCCAGCACGCGATCCGATCCGGATTGCACCGGCAGGTGCAGGTGGCTCACCAGTTTGGGCGTATCCGCATAGACATCAATGATGCGCTGCGACATCTCGCGCGGATGTGAAGTGGTATAGCGCAGGCGCTGGATACCATCCAGCGCGGCGATGGCGCGCAACAGGAAAGCGAAGTCCACGGTATCGCCGTCATCCGTCATGCCCTGATAGGCATTCACGTTCTGCCCCAACAGGGTGATCTCGCCTACGCCCTGCGCAATCAGTTTTTCCACTTCGCGCATCACATCCTCGAACGGACGCGACACTTCTTCTCCGCGCGTGAACGGCACCACGCAAAACGTGCAATATTTGCTGCAGCCTTCCATGATGGACACAAATGCCGTGCCGTGTGCAGCCTGCGAAGCAGGCAGGTGGTCGAACTTTTCGATCTCGGGAAAGCTGATGTCGATCTGCGGTTTGCCGCTACTCATACGCGCCGCAATCAGCTCGGGCAGGCGATGCAAGGTCTGCGGGCCGAACACCATATCCACATACGGTGCGCGCTTGATGATGGCCTCGCCCTCCTGGCTCGCCACGCAACCGCCGACGCCGATCAGCAATTCTGGATTGGCCTGCTTCAGGACTCGTGCACGCCCAAGGTCGGAAAACACCTTGTTCTCGGCTTTCTCGCGAATGGAACAGGTGTTGAACAGGATGATGTCTGCATCCTCCTGCTTTTCCGTTTGCTCCATTGACGCACCTGCCAGCATTACATCCATCATCTTGTCCGAGTCGTACTCGTTCATCTGGCAGCCGTAGGTTTTGATATAAATCTTCTTCATCGTTTCGCTCTTCATTGTTGCCTTCATTCCCACCAATAACCCTTCTTATAACAGCCTTTTCAGAAAAGGGTTATTCCTGACTATTTTACTAATATAATCGTTTCGGCTTTGGATAACTCGAATGTTTCGTGTTGCGGCCCATAATAAATTCAGGGAAAGGAATACATATGTCGTTCATCGCAGACTTCTCCTCCATCGGCGTTGCAATCTTCTCCGTCGGCTTCGCCATCTGGATGGTGATGCAAGTCACGACCAGCAAGGAATAATCCTTCGCTTCCGGCCGGCTCCAACCGGACCGGCCGTTTTAACCAGTTTGTACATCTTGAATGTCTGCGCGCAGTGCGCTGGACAGGATTACTCCTGCACAAAAGACTTGCGACCGACAAGGTTTCTCGCTAGCATGGTCCCCGTCGTATTTGTTGGTATGTTCAACTTTCTAGGAGGGGTAAACCATGTCATTCATCGCAGATATTTCTTCCATCGGCACAGCAATCCTGGCAGTTGGTTTTTCATTGTGGATGCTGAAACAACTGTTCACCGATGCAGAGTAATCTAGCTGTACGGTACAAATAAAAAACTCCAGCTTCGGCTGGAGTTTTTTTGTCTGGTGGTGATAGGTGGATTTGAACCACCGACCCCAGCATTATGAGTGCTGTGCTCTAACCAACTGAGCTATATCACCGTCAAGTTTCCCGGCAGAAATTGTTGCGTTGCCAAAAAGAGGGCGGCATTTTGCTGATTTAGTCGCGCCCTGTCAATTACAGTCTGACATTTTTAGTTCACTATCTGGAAATTCCTTCAGAAAAAGGCGCACTTTCGACTCGATTTCAGCATCGGCATCCGAAATAACGAACTGCGTGAACCTGAGTTTGCTCTTTCGTTCGCTCACTTTGGCGGTACGCACCCCCTGTTTGCGCAGGCTGGCAAGATAATTGGTCGCGGCACGTTCGGTACGGAACATGCCCAGAGAGATGGCGCGCTGCCACTCTCCCGCCTCCTGCACCACGAAATAGTCATTTACGCCCAGCGCCTTCAATTGACTGATCTTGCGCTGCACTGCGGCCTGGTTCTTCTGCGGCGGCATATAGACCCAGAACCCGCTTGCATGCTCTATCGTATTCGCCTGCAGCCGCGCACCCAGCTGCAGCGCGGACAACTTCTTCTGCGCATCCGCCAGGCCGCGTCCGGAGAATTCGCCCCAGAACAAACATTGCCTGGCCTGCGGAGGGGTCGCCAGCTCATCGCTCAAACGTGGCCCCGGTGCGGAGGCCTGCTCTTCCACTGCAGATGCTGCGACCGGCACTGGCGCCGCGACCACCGGCGCTGATTCGGCTTGCGGCGACGCCGCCTCCTTGAGCAAGATCACCTTGTCCGCATGCAACTCAGCCTGTGTGCCCAATGCCTCAGGGTCTGCCGTCAGCATTCCTCCCCAACGCACCCATGAAAACAACAATGCATTGGCTAATAACAGCCCCCATGCCAGTTTTTTACTCATGCTTCGCTTTCTCCCAATATCTGTAACCCGCGCAACACCACATGCTCGTCGAACTCACATGGCATGGCCAAACCATTCATCACAGCACCCGAAGCACCACCGCTCACCAGACAGCGCGCACTGCCCTCGCGCTGCCGTAGCAGATCGAATTGATGCCGGATCGCCCCTTGCGTCGCCCGCACCGCACCGCTGTGCATGGCGTCAGCTGTATTCTGAGGGAAGTCATGCAAGACTCCCCCATTGCTCCCTAGCTGCGCCGTATTGGCACTGAGGCTGCTCGACATCAGCGATATCCCCGGCATGATCAATCCGCCCAGGAACTCACCTTGCGCGGATAGTGCATCGATCGTCGTCGCTGTACCGCAATTTGCGATCAGGCACGCACCGGACACTTGATGACGCGCAGCGATCAGCGCTGCCCAACGATCACTGCCAAGTTGCTGTGGCAGGCTGTAACCGTTGCGCACACCGCAGCGCTCGGCCTCGGCCCGGATGAACTCCGGCACACAGTGCAATGCGGCGAGATACCCGCGCAATTTTTCTGCGACCATATCGCCCGCCACATTGGACACCATCACGCGCGTGTGCGCGGCTATACCATCGATCAAAGCGGGCAATCGTTCCAGCTCGCCATTCTCGAGCACGCCCTGACGCAGCCAGACACCGTTTTCCAGCAGCGCCCATTTGCATCGACTGTTCCCGATATCCAGCAACAACATACTATCTCCCCCTCAGGCTGACTTCGCCGGAATGGAACTCGCGCAGTCCGTCTGCAGTTTCCACCCGCAATGCGCCTTCATCCGTCACACCCAATGCGATGCCTTCGATACGCTTGCCGTCAGGCATCAACATTTCGACAGGGCGATGATCGTAAATGTGAGCGCTTTCCCATTCCTTGCGCAGCGCAGTGAAACCTCTCACGGCGAACTCGCGCAGCATGGATTCCAGATGCTTGAGCAAGATGGACAACACCTTGTTGCGCTGATCGAGCGCAATGCCGCAAGCCGACAAATCACCTGCCGCCTGACCGATCCTTGCAGCATCCGCAGGTGCAGCCAGATTCAGCCCGATACCGATCACCACTGCGCTGGGCCCCAGCATGTCGCCCTGTGCTTCGAGCAATATGCCGGCCAACTTGCCCGACGGAAGCATCACATCGTTGGGCCATTTCAAACCGGCATCTTGCACACCCAACTCCCGCAATGCACGCATCATGGCGACACCCACAGCCAGACTCAGCCCCGACAAGGCAGCCAGGCCGCATTCAAAACGCCACAGCACTGAAAAGGTGAGCGCATCGCCCAGACCGGCATGCCAGGTTCGTCCCAGCCGTCCGCGCCCAGCACTTTGCCACTCCACCGCCAGCACGCTGCCGCTGAATGCGCCTCGCGATGCCGCCTGCAGCAGCAAGGCATTGCTCGAAGTCGCGTAGTCAAGTATCTCGATATTCAGCGTCGCGCCGACTTCGGCAAGGATAATTTCCTTGTCCAGCCAGCATAAAGGGTGTGATAGCCGATAGCCGCGTCCGCGCACACTGTGCAGCATGACGCCGAACTGCGCCACGTCCTGCAGCGCGTTGTGCACGCTGGCACGGGACATCTCCAGCTGCACGGCCATCTCTTCGCCGGAATGGAATTCTCCATCCGCCAGCAAGCGCAACAAGGCGAATGTCAGTGGCTTGGGTACAGCGTTGGTTGCGCTATTCATTGCGCCAGATCGACACAAGGCGGCGTACCACCTTGCTCCAGAAACGTCATGATCTCTTCGCGCCGGTGAAGCGCATCCTGATAACCCAGATCGATCAATGCACGGCAATAGTATTTATCGAACAGCAGATAACTCACCAGATTGGCGCCGCTGCCGCGCATCACACCCGCCAAACGCAGCAGCAAGCGGATGGTCCACGGCAAGTTGCGAATGAATCTCTCGGCGATCTTCTCCAGCGGCTGGCTGGGCGAAATGACCAGTGCTTCAACATGACGCAGGTCAAGGCTCTTGTGCAGCTCCTCCGGGATGGCCTTGAGTGTTCTGTTGATGCTTTGCAAACGCTCCAGATCGACTTCCAGACCATCGATGAAGATACTGTCCAGCGCATGCCCTGCTATCTCGGCAAGCGATGGATAGTGTTCGATCTTGGGACGTTTCTCATCTTCCTCGCCGGCACTATGTCCGACGCCAACCACCAGCACGCGTTGTGCGCCCAGATGCAGCGCGGAGCTGATGGGTGCGATCTGGCGCACCGAGCCGTCGCCGAAGAATTCACGGTTCACATGCACCGCCGGGAAGATGAAAGGGATGGCGGACGAAGCCAGCAGATGCTGAATATCGATCTGGGTCGGCACGCCGATGCGGCGGGTGCGTTTCCAGGGCTGGATGTCCGGGGCCCCCTGATAGAAAGTCACCGACTGCCCGGTGCTGAAACCCGATGCGGTGATACTCACCGCATGCACCAGCCCGTCATCAATATGCCGCTGGATCAATTCACACGGTAACGCACGTTCCAGGAAGGTGCGCAAAGGGCTGTTGTCCAGCAAGGAGACCCGGTTCAGCCAGTTGCTGCCCAGCACGCTCAACAGCAGACCGAACACCCAGCGCAGGCTGTTGCTTAAAACGCCCAGCGCATCAGCGCGATAGATCTCGGTCACATGGGCATTGGTCCAGATGTTCAGCAGGTAGCGCACCCCCTTGCGAAAATGGCGCGCGTTCACGGCCAGCGTGACCGCGTTCAGTGCACCCGCCGACGTACCCGAGATGACTTTGAAGGGAATCCGCGACCGGTACGGCAGGAATTCCGCGACCGCTTTCAGCACGCCAACCTGATAGGCCGCACGCGCACCGCCACCGGTAAGGATCAGTCCGATCTTCTCCTTGTGCATACTTTCAAGCTGCCGAATAAGCCTTCACGGATTCCAGTGCGTCCTGCAAAGTCTCCTCGGGGAGCGCGTTGAGCATCTCGGACAGCACCTCGGCGGCATCCACTGCCTGCGGCTGCAAACGCATCGCATCCGCATTCGCCACCAGCACCGCCGCGGCACCCACCACGCGCAGCAGACGGCTGCGTTCCGCCATCAACATTTCAACTTCCTTACTCAGCAGTTCCACTTCCTGTTTATCCATTACTCACTCCTGGTTTTCACGCCGGCCACTGCCAGCGCGCTCATGTTCACAATACGACGCGTAGTCGAGGTAGCAGTCAGAATGTGCGCCGATTTGTCAGCACCCAGCAGGATGCTGCCAATGGTGATGCCATCGCCCGCGGTCATCTTGAGCAGATTGTAGGCGATATTGGCCGCATCCAGATTGGGCATCACCAACAAATTGGCCTGGCCTTTCAATTTCGACTCGGGGAACAACTGTTCGCGGATCTTTTCCGACAAGGCAGTATCGCCGTGCATCTCGCCCTCCACTTCCAGTTCCGGTGCCATCTTCGACAGCAATGTTCTGGTATGCGCCATCTTGCGCGCCGAGGCATCGTCATGGCTGCCGAAGTTTGAATGAGACAACAGCGCGACATTCGGCGTCAGCCCGAAGTAACTCACCTCTTCCGCTGCCAGCAACGTCAACTCTGCCAGCTGTTCGGCAGTCGGATCGAGGTTCACGTGCGTATCGCAGATGAACAGCGTGTGTTTAGGCAACAGCAGGATGTTCATCGCGCCGTACACGCTGCTACCGGGACGATGGCCGATCACTTCGTCGATGTAGCGCAGGTGGTAGAGCGGTTGATCCACAGTGCCGCACAACATGGCGTCCGCCGCCCCCATGCGCACCAGCATCGCCGCGATCAGCGTACTGCGCCTGTGCATCTCGCGCTTGGCGACCTCCGGTGTCACGCCTTCGCGCGCGCGCAGGCGGTGGTACTCCGTCCAGTATTCGCGGTAGCGCGGGTCGTTGTTCGGATCGACCAGCTCGAAATCCTGACTGGGACGAATGCGCAGCCCCAGCCGCTCGATGCGCGTCGCGATGACCTCAGGGCGTCCCACCAGTATCGGCTGTGCCAGACCTTCGTCCACAACGGTCTGCACCGCATGTAACACGCGCTCGTCCTCGCCTTCTGCATACACCAGCCGATGCCGCGTCTTCTTCGCCAGATCGAACACCGGTTTCATCAGCAAGGTCGAGTGATAGACGAAACCGGACAGATGCTCGATATAGGCCGGCATGTCCGTGATCGGACGCGTCGCCACGCCGCTATCCATCGCCGCCCGCGCCACGGCCGGGGCGACCTTGTAGATCAGGCGCGGATCGAACGGTTTGGGGATCAGATACTGCGCCCCGAAATTGAGGTTCTCATCGCCGTACACCGCAGCCACTTCATCCGACTGCTCCGCCCGCGCCAGCTCGGCGATGGCACGCACGGCGGCCCGCTTCATCTCTTCATTGATCGCCGTCGCCCCCACATCCAGCGCACCGCGGAAGATGTAGGGAAAGCACAATACATTGTTCACCTGGTTCGGATAGTCGGAACGCCCCGTCGCCAGGATCGCATCCGGGCGTACCGCCAGCGCGTCCGCCGGCAATATCTCGGGATGCGGATTGGCTAGTGCGAAAATCAGCGGATTGTCCGCCATCTGCTGCACCATCTCAGGCTTCAGCACGCCGCCCGCCGACAGCCCGAGAAACACATCCGCGCCCGCGATGACCTCGGCCAACTTGCGCTGCGGGATGTCGCGCGCATAGCGCGCCTTGTTGTCGTCCATCTCCTCGCTGCGCCCCTGATAGACGACGCCCTTGATGTCGGTGACGATGATGTTCTCCATGCGCACGCCCAGACTGACCAGCATGTCCAGACAGGCCAGCGCTGCTGCGCCCGCGCCGCTCGCCACCAGCTTCACATCCTCGATCTTCTTGCCCACCACGCGCAGGCCGTTCAGCAAAGCAGCGCCGACGATGATGGCCGTGCCGTGCTGGTCGTCGTGGAACACCGGGATACGCATACGCTCGCGCAGCTTGCGCTCGATGTAGAAACACTCGGGGGCTTTGATGTCTTCCAGATTGATGCCGCCGAAGGTGGGTTCCAGCGCAGCGATGATGTCGACCAGCTTGTCCGGATCGTTCTCGGCGATCTCGATATCGAACACATCGATAGCGGCGAACTTTTTGAACAGCACGCCCTTGCCTTCCATCACCGGCTTGGATGCCAGCGGGCCGATGTTGCCCAGCCCCAATACTGCCGTGCCGTTGCTGATGACGGCAACCAGATTGCCGCGGGCGGTGAGACTGCGCACCTCGCCCGGATCGCGCACGATCTCCTCGCAGGCCGCCGCGACGCCGGGTGAATAGGCCAGCGCCAGATCGCGCGCCGTGTGCAGCGGCTTGCTGGCCTGCACGGTGATCTTGCCCGCCGGGGATTGGCGATGGTATTTCAATGCGGCTTCGCGTATCTGCTTGTCCATACTGCCCTCGCTATCTGGCTCCCCTTGCGGGTAAATCGCAAGTCCCGCTACGCCCTGGATTCGCGCTCCAACCGCAAAGTCTCCAGCGTGCGCTTGCGCACTGCATGCAACAACGGCACATCATCATCCAGCGATGCGCCATAGGACGGGATCATCTCCCGCATCTTGCTTTGCCATTCTGCGCTCTTCATACGCGCTTTGAAACAACGCTCGATCACTTCGATCATGGCCTGCACCGACGTCGATGCTCCCGGCGATGCGCCCAGCAAGGTCGCCAGCGTGCCGTCCTGCGCCGTCACGATCTCGGTGCCGAATTCCAGCTTGCCGCCCTTGGTATCGCAGTTCTTGATGATCTGCACGCGCTGCCCGGCCGAGGCCAGTTCCCAGCCGTTCTCGCGCGCATTGCCGAAGAAGTCACGCAAGGCATCGACCCGGTCCTTGTGCGATTTCAGCGCCTCGCCGATCAGGTAGCGCATCAGCGGCAGGTTGTCCCGCGCCACCGACAGCATGGGTTTGAAGTTGCCCGACTTGAGCGAACCGAACAGGTCGAAGATGGAACCTTCCTTGAGGAATTTGGTGGTGATGCTGGCGAACGGCCCGAACAACAGCACCGACTCGCCGCCCAGGATGCGCGCATCCAGATGCGGCACCGACATCGGCGGCGCACCGACCGCTGCCTTGCCGTACACCTTGGTCGTATGCTGGCGCACGATCTTCGGGTCGTGGCAGATCAGCCACTGACCGCTGACCGGGAAACCGCCGTAGCCCTTGGCTTCCGGGATGCCGGACTTCTGCAACAGCGGCAACGCGCCGCCGCCCGCACCGAGGAACACGAAACCCGCCTCGACGGTGCGCGTCTTGTCATCGTGCGTATCCTTCACGCGCACATGCCAGCGTCCGTCGTCGTGCTGCTTGAGGCCGGTGATGGTGTTGTTCAGTTTCAGTTCGAAATTGGGCAGCTTGAGCAGCGCCTTCACCAGCTTGCGCGTCAGGAAGCCGAAGTCCACATCGGTACCGTGCTTCACCTGCGTCGCCGCCACCGGCTCCTTGCCGTCGCGCCCCTGCATCACCAGCGGCATCCAGTCGCGCAACACCGCGGGATCGTCGCTGAACTCCATCTCCTCGAACAGGTGATGCTTGTGCAAGGCCTCATAGCGCTTGCGCAGGAAATCCACATTGGCCTCGCCGCGCACAAAGCTCTGGTGATAGACGGGATTGATGAATTTCTCCGGCGTCGGCAACAGCCCCTGATCGACCAGATACGACCAGAACTGCAACGACACCTCGTAAGCCGCGTTGATCTCCAGCGCGCGCTTGATGTTCACACTGCCGTCCGCCGCCTGCGGCGTGTAGTTCAACTCGCAGTAACCGGCGTGTCCCGTGCCTGCATTGTTCAGCCCGTGCGAACTCTCGTTGGCCACTTTGGACAGGCGTTCCACCATCATGATCTTCAGCGAGGGATCGAGTTGCGCCAGCAACTTGCCCAGCGTCGCGCTCATCACGCCCGCACCGACCAGCAACACATCCACTTTCTTGTTCGACATCTTCAGACTTTCCCGCACACCGCGACAGGTGCGCATTCTACCCTTTCAGGAGCGTACAGAACGGTGTGCCATGCAATCGAAGTCAGACGCCACTGGTTCAAAATTCAGCAGGACGGGCCGATTCACGGGACCTGGGCGGATCGAACTCAACATCCCCAGCCTGCATCCCGTCGAGCAACAGCCCCCTGAAACAGGCGTCTATCTTTTCCGACATCCCACCTGCCACAGGCCGCTTCGGCGTTGCGGCCACCACCGCCCCCAGGCGCGACATTTCTTCAAGCAGAAAGTTGTGAATCTCGGGGATGGGTGCGCCATTGCTCAACTCTGCCGCTGCTCGCTTCAGTTCGATCAAACCGGCAATGGCCGCCTTCAGTCCGGCATCCTTCACCACACCGCTAACCAGATCCTCAAAAGCCATCGGCACCATACCCAGACCGCGCTCTATCCACAGGCAAGCCAGCACCGGGCGCAACACATAAAAATACTTCTTCAACCACACCGTCTCGCCTTGCAGGTATTCGCGGAAATTGCCCTGCGCCATATGCAGGTAATGATGCAGGCAAGCCGTCGGCTGATAGCAATCGCGAGCTAGCGCCCGCAATGCAGAAACGGATGCCCCCTCCTCCCGGTACACGATGGGCGACGACAGCCACTCCAGCAGCACCGGATTGGACTTCTTCATCAGGCGCAACGCCTTGCGGATGTCCCAGCCATTCACAT
This sequence comes from Sideroxydans sp., assembly GCA_028687425.1. Lineage (GTDB taxonomy): Bacteria > Pseudomonadota > Gammaproteobacteria > Burkholderiales > Gallionellaceae > Sideroxyarcus. The sequence goes on along the minus strand of JAQUAD010000005.1, from coordinate 57,108 downwards.
CCAGCAAATCGTCGATAGGCAATTCGATCACATCGCGCTTTTCCTCGATGGACAGATACCAGTCGCGCGGATGGCAATAGATGAAACGCACGTCCCAATCGCTATCGGCAGAGGCAAAGCCCCAGCCGCGGCTACCGGATTCGCAGGCATAGAGGATTCGAACATCATGTTTGCGCTCGATGCCTACAAGCTCATCCTGAATTTGGCGTTCCATTCCTCATGCTCCCCGAACAGCTGACATATCCACACAGCCAGCCGAATAGGCCACCGTCCCGAATACCTGCCGCCACGATTTGAGGATGCGCTTCTGGTTGACGGTCTTGTCTATGCGCACACCGTGCGGAGAAAAAAATTCTTCCCCGTGTTTCAGCCAGCGTCCGTCAAGGTGATATGAAACCGTGGAACACGAAGGGCAGCAAACACAGGCATAGAACATGAACAATCCCATGTCGCTTGAAGCACTCTGCAGTGGAAATGGATAGACATCGCGGCACGAAGGCTCGAACCCGTCGGCCGAGGCATAAAAACCCACAACCTCCAAACCGAACCGATTGGCGACTTTGCGCGCCTTATCGAGATTCTCGGCGATCCCGTTCCAGCGGTCGCCAAACTCACGCCAGCGCTGCGTCCTGGAACACGGCAACGCGGCATACACCGCCTGCTCGCTACTGCGCCCGAGCAGAAAGCCGAATGCCTCAAGCGGATAGACGTTCCAGGCATGCCTGGCCACTTTGATTCGCGCCTCTCTGGAAATGGTCAGCATTGATACCCTTCACACAATCCCAATCGGATTGGGCAGGAATTCGATCTTCATTTCAATTCGGAAAGTGCGCGACGGAATACATCATCAGCCGGAATACTCGCTGTGCGCCCGGCGCGATACGCCTCAAGACGGCGCTCCGATTCCTCCAGCCACATCTGCTCCAGCTCGGAAGGCTTGGGTTCATCCAGACTCAGGATCAGCTTGCCCGCCAGTGCCGCGCGGTCTTCGATATACAGCGCCATCGTCTCCTGGGTCAGCGTTTCGATGTTCGTTTGCATGATTGCCACTCCTGTTCACTGCTCGGATTCATTCCGAACACCCGGCATGCGCGGGATTTTGCATTGTAGGGCGTCAATAAACGAAGCGCATTGCGCCGCATGAAAACCTGTAAACATCCGGCACATTACGGCTATCGCCTGATGCGCGCTGACTACGCCATCGCCAATTCGACCTTCAGACCGGCGCGCGTTGCCAGCGTCACCAACATATCCAGGCTGAATTTATCCCACTTGCCGCGTACCAGATCGGACACGCGCGACTGCGCCACCCCCAGATGTTGCGATGCCTCGGCTTGCGTCCAGCCCTGCTCCTCGATCGCCGTGCGCAAACCCGCCATCAACTCCGCGCGCATCTTCAGAATGGCAGACTCTTCCGCGCTGAACCCCAAATCGTCAAACACATTGCCGCTCGACTCGACCATCTTTTTCCTGGACATGATTCACCCTCCAATCTGTTTATATCGACGCGCCGCCAACTCGATATCTTCACGACGTGTTCGCTGCGTCTTCTTTTGAAACGAATGCAGCACGTAAACTGCATCAGCGAATTTCGCGACGTAGATCACACGCCATTCGCCCAATACATGAATGCGCACCTCATATACCCCCGCCCCGATTTGCAGCATCGGCTTGAAATCCGAAGGCATCAAGCCACGCTGAATTGCATCCAGCTCGAAGCCCGCCGCGCGCCGCGCCTCATATGGAAAATCGCGCAGATCGTCGAGACTGGTGCCTACGAAGCGAAGTTTTTTCATGAAGTGATTATATAAATACTTTTATATTATCGATAGTGGCGCAAACTGTATTTCTGCTACATGCTCGGCCAGCGGTAGTAGTACCAGAAAGCTTCCTTGTCGTAACGCCTCGAACTGCCCCATACGTCATGCTCGACTTCGTATGTCAACTCAACAAAGCGCCTGTCAGCGGCCTCTATTCTGGCCCTGATAACATCGGGAACAGCAAGACCTTGAGCCTCAAAACTGTTTAGTGTCTCTTGCAAACATTCCCGTTCAGACAGGTCAAGGGTGTATTCCTCCGAACAATCGAAACCTGCCGCGATGGAGTGCACTGATTGTTCCCAACGGGAAATGGCCTCATCAAGCAAGGGCAACGTCACCTCCTGCGGCTCACGCGCTACTTTGCCGACAGCCTCTGGGCGAACCGGCAAGTCGGCTCTCCCGCTCAGGATGTCTTCGGTAAAGCGGTAATCGTTTGGGGCGATTTCACACAATTCCAACTGGTTGTGCGCAAGCTTGGCCTCATCCACCATTCGCTGCAAATCAGCCTCGTATTGTGCTCGCGTGAATATCAAGCGGATACGCGCATCCCGTGTAGCAAACCGGCTATCCAGCGACAATAAAGCACGATAGGCATGCGCCTCAAAGTCCCACACGATGAAATGCGCGTTCGGATGTAAAACCGAAATTTCCTCCATGATCCCGGCGTCATCCGCCAAACCGCATTCGCAGTTGAACAGGAAATATTCACCCGGGTGATGAACTGATTTAAGTAGTGCATCCAAATCCAGAACGACCTGGTTGTGCGGGTCATTAATTACCAGGGCGCAATGAAGTGCGGGGCGAAAAAATAAATCCTGATCGATCGCTTGACTGGAATCCCTTTCGCATAGGGGCCGACGCTCCAGCCTCCAGCCAAGACGCGCAGAGAATGCATACCGAGAAGCAGGATTTTGCTCACTCATCGGCAACCCGCACCAGATTCAACGCCAGCAACCGCCGCAGTATCTCCTCGTCCGCCATCTCCGGCGTGTAGTCGTTCCAGCCGTAGGCCTTGGCGACGGCAGCGTCCAGCGTCTTGTGGGCGTTGTCCAGCCAAGCCGGGTGGGCGTTGTAGAGGTTGGTGAGGGTGCGTTTCTTGAGATCGGATTCGTGGCCGGGTTTGGCGACGGGGCGCGCGGGAAAGCCCGCTTTTTCTTCTTCGGGCGTGCACTGCCAGTCCGTCCACTCGGGTGGGTTGAGCCAGTTGTTGCGCAGAGTGATGAGCGCCTGTGCGGCGGGTGCGATGTCCTGTTGCGCGGCAGTAGCCGGGAAGGGAAAGGTCTCGAAACACTGCGTCGAGTTGTAACGCGGCCTGTCCTCCAGCGTGCCGCCTTTCGCCAGCGCCCACACCGCATGGATGCGCGATGACAGGATGCCGAGCAATGCATCGCTCTCCGAGGGGATGACGATGAGGCTGTGTTCCGGCGCAACACCGACGGGGAAGCTGACGAAGAAGCGGTGCTTGGCTGTTTCAGGCGTAGCGATGTAGTGCGTCAGCCCGGCGAGTTTGGCGCGCAATTCGGGGCGCGGCCTGCCATGTCGCCACCATCTTTCTGCACGCGACGCTTCGCGGTTGTTGGCGCGCACAGGCTTGACGTGCTGCACCACATGCGCGAACGGCGCTTCGTACAGCGCGGCTTCATGTTCGTCCATCAGCGCGAAGTCGATGGCCCAGTCGCCCGCCCAGCGGCGTGTGATGTCCGATCCGTTGTAGATGGGCTTGAGCACGTCCGAGTTGGGTTTGCCGTGCGGGTTGGGCAGTTTGAGCCAAGTGAGCGCGGTAGCGGTGTCCACCTTGAACGGCCCGGCCAGGCACAGGCCGAAGTACGAGCCGCCCGCGTTCGCCTTGAGCGGCTGTGCCAGCGTCAGGTTCAGGCCGTCGCCTGCGGTGAGGTCGGCGTGGATGATGGCAACGGCTTGACCATCGAGCATTGCCCCCTCTGCCTTGCCGAAGCACACCAGCGAGACGCGCACCGCCGCACCTTCGTTGATCCATTCTTCATCGCTCCATGCACTGAAGATGCGCAGCCTCTCCCCCACCCCCTGCCCCTCCCCCGGAGGGAGAGGGGTTTCCAGGATGCGCGCCAGCACCGGCAGGTTGCGCTTCTGGCGGATGGAGTTGGTGGAGACCAGTCCGGCACGCTGGCATTTTCCTGCCGCAATATGCGCCCGCGCCTTTTCGAACCAGTAAGTGACAAGGTCTGCCCCACCCGGCACGCGGCCTTCGTACAAACCACGCAAGGCATCGGTGTATGCGTCGCCCAGTTCGCCGCGCATCTTCTTGTCGCCGAGGAAAGGCGGGTTGCCGACGATGGCATCAACGACGGGCCAGTCGGCCTCGATCACAGCGTCCGGCGAAGGCGGCGCATCCAGCGGCATCGCCATCTCCATCAGCGCGTCGCGGTTCTCGATGTGGTTGAGCGGTTGCAGGATGGGATCGCGGCGGATGGGGTAGCCGTTCTTGAGCATCCACTGTATCTCGCCGATCCACACGGTGACGCGCGCGAGTTCGGCGGCATACACGTTGAGTTCGATGCCGTAGATGTTGGCGGGCGAGACTTCGATGCTGACCTGGCGATGCAGGCCGAGCTGCTCGGCTTCGAGGTTGGCTTTGTGCTCCAGGTCTTTCAGCGCACGCAGCGCGAGGTAGAGGAAGTTGCCGCTGCCGCAGGCGGGATCGAGCACCTTGAAGTTCTTGAGCCGTTCCAGATAGGTGTGGAACACGGCTTGCGCTTCGCGCTCGGCCTTGTCGCCATGCTTCTTGCTCTTGGCAAGATGCTTTTCGATCTGCGCCTTGGCGATCGACCATTTCTGCGTAAGCGGTTCGACGATGACCGGATCGATGATGCGCAGGATGGAACGCTGGTCGGTGTAGTGCGCGCCGAGTTGGCTGCGTTTCTTCGGGTCGAGGCCGCGCTCGAACAGGGTGCCGAAGATGGAAGGTTCGATGCCGCTCCAATCGAGGCGCGAGGCTTCAAGCAGTATCTGTATCTCCTGCGCTTGCAGTGGCAATACTTCGATCTGCTCGAACAATCCGCCGTTGAAATAAGCGATGTCTTCCAATGCGAAGTCGCCGCCTTTGCGCATGGCGCGGAACAATTCTTCAAAGCGGCTGGAGAGTTTGGCCGGGTCGGTCTGACTCTTGTCGAGCAGACGCTCGAACAGTTTGCCAGGCAGCAGTCCCGCGTCTTCGGCGAACAGGCAGAACAGGCACTGGTTGAGGAAGTGCGCCACGGCCTGCGGTGCATGGCCGCGCGCATTCAAAGCTTGGGCAAGGTCGGAGAATTTACCCGCTGCTTCTTCCGTGATCTGTGCAAGCGTACGCTGCGGCAGGAATTTGTCCGGATCGGTGAACAGCCAGCGCAGCTTGTTCAGATTCTCCGCTTCGCCGATGTCGGCGAGCGCGATGGTGTGCACTTCACTGGGCGCGTTGGTGAAGTGGGTATGTATCTGGATGATCTGCGTGTCGCACACCACCAACAGCGGTGGGTTATCCAGCGCCAGCGCGTAGGTCATCAGTTGCTTGAGCGCGGCATCCAGATTGCGATCCGGCGCCTTGTATTCGATGGCGAAATGGCCGCGCTTCCACACATCGGCCCAGCCGTGTTTGCTGCCGGTCTTGCTGACGCCGCGTTCGTAACAGTAGTGGTCGGCGCTGGCGGGGGTAGGCGTCTCGGCACCAACCAGCGCGCACAGGTCGGCGAAATGCGCCTGGTAACTTTGTCGTTCGTTGAGTGTGCTGCCTTGCCACTTGGTGATGAATTCGCGCGGTGTCATTTTCGTTCCGACAATTTTGAGTGGGCGCATCTTGCGTGAGATTGCGCGGATGGACAAGCGCAGGATACTTGCATCCTATTCAGACGGCCCCGCAGAAACGAGCTGTGATCGACGCATGGCAGCCATCGCCAGTGTCTCGCCTGCGTTGTTGCAAAACTCGACCTCGTATTCGCCATCGCTGTATATATCGACGATCACACCGCGCATGCCGACGCGAATGCCGGCTTCGGGAAGCGATTCGGTTGCCACTACGACATCGAACAGTTGGAATGACATCTATCGTTCCCGCTCAAGTATCGAATCAATCATCATTCCGCCACCACATCACGAGCAGGATGCCTGCCACCAGCGCCTTGCCCAATCCACTCCGCGAACGTTTAACCGGTTTGTGTTCCTCGCCGGGATCGTCGAAGACAAGCGCGATAAACCCTATCAGCATCACGATACCGACAAACAGTGCCAACAGACCGATGACCCATGCGATGAATGTTTCCATGATCTCCCCAGAAAGACAGGCACAGGCTGAGTCTAATACTCCAGAAGCTCAAAAACCGAGCTTGTTCAAAAACTATCCAGCACCTTCTGCAACCGCTTCGCCGAAACGATCACCGGCGTCTTCAGTTCCTGTGCGAACAGCGACACACGCAGCTCCTGCAACATCCACTGGAAGTCTTCCAGCCGCTCGTCAGGTGCGCCCTGTTGTGCTTGCAGCCTGCGCTGCCATTGCTGCAACAGCGGCTGCATCTGTGCCATGTTCTGCGCATCGCGCGACGGGTTGCTGCGCAGTTTCTCCAGCCGCACGTTGACGGCCTTCAGGTAACGCGGCATGTGCTGCATGCGCTCGTAAGGGGTGCGGGCGATCCAGCCTTTGCCGAGCAGGCCATCCAGTTGCTGGCGGATGTCCTGTGTGACCTGCCCGTTGGATTTGAAAGCTGGCAAGGCTTTCTGCAGGGTCTGGTGTTCGCTGAGCACGGTACCGACCAAACGCCCGATCTCCTGCCCCACCAGATTGAGGCGTGACTTGGCATCCTTGCATCGTGCATTGAATGTCTTCTCGCTGTCCGGCAACGGGTCGTTCAGGCAGCAGCGGTCAAAGGTGATGCTGAGGATCTGCTGCTGCAGGTCCTGCTGGCTGCCAAAGGGCAGGAACAGCATCGCCATCTTCTGCAGCTCGGGCAGGTTCTTCTCCAGATATTTCACCTGTTCCTTCAGCGCCAGCATGAACAGGCGACGCAGACCAGCGCGATGCACTTCCTGCGCTTCATCCGCAGTATCGTAGCGCTGCATCGTCACTGCGTCGCCTTCGTCATGCAGCGCGTTGAACACGGTGATGGTCTGTCCGGCGCGAGGCACTTGTGTGGTTTTCTTGAAGTCGCCGAAGTCCCAGGTGGTGTGGCGCTTCAATTCTTCCCCCTCCCCAGCCCTCCCCCGATGGGAGAGGGAGCCGGATCTTCTCTGCGCCGGGTTTAGTCCCTCTCCCCCCGGGGGAGGGATTAGGGAGGGGGCAGGCGCCCATTCGCCGCGCAGCTGCATGAAGTGGCGCCCCATGCCGAGCTGGCGCCCGTGTTCATCGATCACGCGGAAGTTCATCAGCAGATGCGGCGGCAATTGTTCCAGACGGAAGGCATCCAACGGCACATCGACCTGTTTCTGTTCGCGCATGTAGCGCGCGATGGCTTGCAGCAGCGACACATCCGACGGTTTCACGTCCGCGCAGAACGCAGCAGCGAACTCCGGCACCGGCACGCAATGACGGCGCAAGCGCTGCGGCAAGGATTTCAGCAGCTGCGCCACCTTCTCCGCCAGGATGCCCGGCACCAGCCATTCGCAACGCGCAGGCTGCACCTGGTTGATCAGCGCCTGCGGCACGGTCAGCGTCACCCCGTCGTCGTTCTTGCCCGGCGCAAAGTTGTAGGCCAGCGCATAGCTCACGCCGTTCATCTCCAGTTGCGGCGGGAAATGCTCGGTGGTGATGCCTGCCGCCTCGTGGCGCATCAGGTCGTCTTTCTTCAGGTACAGCAGCTTCGGTTTCTCGCGCTCCGCTTCCTTGCGCCACTTCTCGAAGTCCGCGCCGTTGTGCATGCCGGGCGGGATGCGCGCATCGTAGAAGGCGAAGATCAGTTCATCGTCCACCAACACATCGGGACGGCGCGATTTGTGTTCCAGCGCCTCGATGTCGGCGATGAGCTTGCGGTTGTGCGCGAAGAACGGTGCCTGTGTGTTGAACTCGCCTTCGACCAGCGCAGTGCGGATGAACACCGCGCGCGACTCCTCAGGGTCCATCGGGCCGTAGTGCACACGTTTCTTGGGATTGATGAGCAGGCCGAACAGGGTCGTGCGTTCCCAGGCCGCTACCTGCGCGGCCTTCTTCTCCCAGTGCGGATCGTAGTAGCTGCGCTTCATCAGGTGGTCGCCCACCTCCTCCAGCCATTGCGGTTCTATGCGCGCCACACAGCGTGCATACAGACGCGTGGTCTCCACCAGCTCCGCGGCCAGCACCCACTTCGCGCCCTTCTTCGCCAGCACGGAATTGGGCGCGATGAAGAACTTCGTCTCTCGCGCGCCGAGGTAATGCGGCTCGTTCACCGCGCGCGTGCCGATGTTGCCGATCAGGCCGGTGAGCAATGCCTTGTGAATCTGTTCATAGCTGGCGGGCTGCTCGTTGAAGCGCATGTTCATCTCGCTCATCTGCGCATGCAACTGCTGGTGCAGCTCGTGCCATTCGCGCAAACGCAGCGGAGACAGGAAATGACTGCGGCACTCGTTCGCCCACGTCTTGTTGCTCTTCTTGTGCTGCACGCCCTTCTTGAACCAGTCCCACAATTTCAGATAAGCGAGGAAATCAGAACGCTCGTCATTGAAACGCTGGTGCGCGGCATCTGCGGCTTCACGTTTCTCCGCCGGGCGGTCGCGCGGGTCTTGCAGCGACAAGGCGCTGGCGATGATGACGATCTCGGTCAGACACTGGTATTGCTTGCCTGCCAGCAGCAGACGCGCGATCTTGGGATCGAGCGGCAGCTTGGCCAGTTCGTGGCCGAGGGGCGTGAGGCGGTAGTTGCTCCCCCCTTCCAACTTCCCCCCTGAGGGAGGAAGGGCAGTCGCCTCCTGCTGCGCAGGAGGATTCTCATTCCTTTCGATGGCATTCAGTTCATGCAGCAGCTGATAACCGTCGGCGATGGCGCGCGAGCCCGGCGGTTCGATGAACGGGAAGTCCGCGACATCGCCCAGCCCCAGCGCGCTCATGCGCAGGATGACGGTCGCCAGCGAAACGCGGAAGATCTCCGGGTCGGTGAACTCGGCACGCTGCGTGAATTCCTCTTCGTCATACAGACGGATGCAGATACCGCTCATCACGCGACCGCAACGGCCGGCGCGCTGGTTCGCTGCCGAGCGTGCGATCTTCTCGATGTGTAACTGCTCCACCTTCTGGCGGATGCTGTATCGGTTGATGCGCGCCACGCCGGTGTCGATCACGTAGCCGATGTTGGGCACAGTGAGTGAGGTCTCGGCGACGTTGGTCGCCAGCACCACGCGACGCTGGTTGCCGACCTTGAACACGCGATCCTGCTCCGCCGTGGACAGGCGCGAGAACAGCGGCAATATCTCTATGCCTTTGTGCTGATGCTTGCGCAATGCTTCGGCGGCCTCACGTATCTCGCGTTCGCCGGGCAGGAACACCAGCACGTCTCCACGCAGGCCGCCGATAGACAGTTCGTCCAGCGCGCTGCAGATAGACTGTGGCACATCCTGCATCTCGCCTTCTTCGTCTTTCTGCGGCGGGCGGTAGCGTATCTCGACGGGGTAAGTGCGGCCGGAGACTTGAATGACGGGAGCATTTGCGGGAGCCGCCGTAATCCCCTCTCCCTCCGGGGGAGGGCTAGGGAGGGGGCTAGCCTTTAATGCCTCGGATATTCTTTGCAGCACGCCCTCGGCATTCGTTAATACCTCGTTGTTCCAGAAACGCAGCACCGTGATTCCTTGCGCCTGCAACCATGCGCTACGTTTTGCATCATGGTCGAGTTGCGCTTCCTCCGCATGCTGGCCGCCATCCAGCTCAATAGCCAATTTCGACTGATGACAATAGAAGTCGAGGATGTATGCCCCCAGCGGATGCTGGCGACGGAAACCAAAGCCATGCAATTGATTTCTACGCAGCAATTGCCAAAGCAGGTTCTCTGCATCGGTTGCATTCTTGCGCAGGAGTCGAGCATGGGTAAGCAACGTTTCCGGAAGTGCGGCATGAAACTCAAGCTTCTCCCCCTCCCTAGCGCTCCCCCGTTGGGAGAGGGGACTGGTGGCGAAGTGCTTCGCAAATCGTTCCGCATCCAGTGTGGCCGAGGTGATGATGAGCTTCAGGTCAGGACGCTTCGGCAGCAGTTGCTTGAAATAGCCGAGCAGGAAGTCGATGTTCAGCGAGCGTTCATGCGCTTCGTCGATGATCAGTGTGTCGTACTGCTTCAGCAGCGGATCGCTGTGAATCTCGGCCAGCAGGATACCGTCTGTCATCAGCTTGATGGCGGAATCGGGCGACACCTTGTCGTTGAAGCGCACCTTGTAGCCGACCAGTCCACCCAGTTCGGATTTCAGTTCCTGTGCGATACGCGATGCCACCGAACGCGCCGCAACTCTTCTTGGCTGCGTATGGCCGATGACGCCCTGCACGCCGCGACCGATGGAAAGGCATATCTTGGGCAACTGCGTGGTCTTGCCGGAACCGGTCTCGCCGCACACGATGACGACCTGATTTTTTTCGATCGCCTTGGCCAGTTCGTCGCGACGTGCCACCACCGGCAGGTCGGCCGGATATTCGATAGCCGTGAGTTGCTGGATGCGCACCAGGCGGCGCTGGGCGATGGCGGAAAGTTGTTTCATTGCGCTGGTATGCATAGCTTGGGACAGGGGATGCCGTCGCCGTCTTTGTCGAGCGATGTCACCGCGCAACGCGTCAGATAAAAATGTGCCTCGTCGCACGACTGCATCTGCTCACAGCGCGACTTCTTGCCGCAGGCCAGATCATAGGGTTCGAACACGGCTTGCGGGCTGGTGGTCGCATGGCTGCAGTAGTAAGCAGGATGTTGTTTGCGCCAATCCCAAGGGGCTTGCGGGTTGGGCTGCTGCCATAGTCCGCGCCGCGCTTGCTGTGCCTCGAGTTGCAATGCGATAAATGCCGAGTTGCTGTGATGGAAGGAATATTCCCAGGCCATGCCCTGACGCACTTGCTCCTGATTGATGTCTGCACCATCCAGCGTGATGGTCGCGACGGTGCGTCCGTATTGATCCATGGCCCGGCTTTCCACCTGTACCACTTTCTTGTTCACGCGCGACTTGAGGTATGCCGTGGATTGCCGTCCGTAGGACTGCGCTTTCTCCGGCGCGTCGATGTCGGCCAATCGCAGTTTGATCTTCTGCTGGTCGCGCAACACCAGCACGGTGTCACCGTCGATCACGGCGATCACATAGGCATCGAAGGTCTCCGCCTGTGCCGCCCAGCTCAGGCAACACAATAGCAAGCACCACCGCTTCATATCAGGATGCTTTTGATGAGCGCCATGCAGAACAGCGCGTAGCCTGCCGCCAGCAGGTCGTCGAACATGACGCCGAGGCCGCCATGCCAGTGGCTGTCGTAATAGCGTATCGGTTGCGGTTTAACGATGTCGAAGAAGCGGAACAGCGAGAACGCCAGCAGCTGCCAGATCAGGCCGTCCGGCGTGAAGAACAGCACCAGCAGGAAGGCCACCACCTCGTCCCACACGATGCCGCCGTAGTCGGCCTCGCCCAGCGCCTTGCCGGTGATGTCGCACACCCACACGCCGATGGCGAACATCCAGATCAGTACGAACAGGAACATGGCGTCGCTGAGATGCGCCGACATGTACCAGTAGAACGGAAAAGCGAGCAGCGTCCCTGCAGTGCCGGGCGAGCGCGGCACCAATCCCAACCCCAGCCCGAAGGAAAGCATGTGCGCGGGATGGCTGAACAGGAAACGCCAGTCCGGTTTGACTTTCAGATCGTCATGCAAAGTGGTCATAGCCCTCCCTGGCGATCTTGATCACGCTGCCGTTCGCCGCACGCAACTTGCAGCCCTGCCCGGAGACGATGCTGCCGATACGTGTCAATGGCACATGCAACAGGTCGGCGATCACCGCGATCTCTTCACGCCGTGCGAGCGGTGCAGTGAAGCACAGTTCATAGTCGTCGCCACCGGAGAGCACGCAATCCTGCGCCAGCGCATCCGTCTCGTCGCTATTGGAGGCAAAGTAGGCCGGCTTGGGCAGACGGTCATAGCGCAGCTCCGCCGCCACGGCGGAGCTGTCCAGGATGTGTTTCAGATCGGCCAGCAGACCGTCCGATACGTCGATGGCGCTATGCGCGATGTCACGCAACGCCAGTCCCAGCGCCACGCGCGGTTGCGGCTGCTGCAAAGCGGCGAGACTGCTTTGGCGCGCGCCCTCCGGCAGCATCACCTGTTCCTGCAGATGCGCCAAACCCAACGCCGCTTCGCCCAATACGCCGGACACCCAGATGTCGTCGCCGACCTGCGCCCCGCTGCGGCGCAAGGCTTTGCCCTGCGGCACTTCGCCCATGATGGTCACACTCAGGTTGAGCGGTCCGCGCGTAGTGTCGCCGCCGACCAGTTCTACACTGTGCTGTTCGGCCAGTGCAAAGAAGCCCTCGCTGAACGCCTGCAGCCAGTCGTCGTGCGCCTGCGGCAACGACAGGGACAGTGTCGCCCAACGCGGTTGCGCGCCCATTGCGGCCAAGTCGGAGAGATTCACCGCCAGCGTCTTGTGCCCGAGTTGACGCGGATCGGTGTCGAGATAGAAATGCGTGCCGCCCACCAGCATGTCGGTGGACACCGCCAGTTCCATGCCGGGATTCACGCGCATCAGCGCCGCGTCATCCCCCACGCCGAGTATCGTGTTGGATGTCGGGCGCGTGAAAAAACGCCTGATGAGATCGAATTCCGACATCAGGACGCCGTGTCCTTACCTGGCCGCGACTTCGACCGCGCGTGCTTGCGCTGCCAGCTTGTCCAGCACGCCGTTGACGAATTTGTGGCCGTCGCTGCCGCCGAAGGTCTTGGCCAGTTCGACCGCTTCGTTGATCACCACGCGGTAGGGGACTTCAGGTTGATGGAACAGCTCGTATGCGCCGAGCAACAGCACCGAATACTCGACCGGGCTCAACTCGTCCAGTGCGCGATCCAGCTGCGGCGCGATCTGCGCATCCAGCGCTTCGTGCTGGGCGATGGCACCGCGCAACAACTGCTGGTACAGCTCGCTGTCGTAACGTCCCAGGCTTTTGTCGTCGCCCGTGCTTCGGCCGATCTGCGTCGCAGTGCTGCCGGAGATCTTCCATTCGTAGATGCCCTGCAAAGCCAGTTCGCGCGCGCGGTGGCGCGGACTGACGGGGGCTTTCTTGGTGTCGGTCATGCCAGTTCCCGTGCAAGATTGACCATCTCGATGGCGACCAGTGCCGCTTCCGCGCCTTTGACGCTCATGCGCACTTCGGCTTGCTCGTCGGTATCGGTAGTCAGAATTGCATTGGCGATGGGCATGCCGGTCGCCAGTTGCACCTCGCCCACGCCGCGTGCGGATTCGTTGGACACGATCTCGAAGTGATAGGTGTCGCCGCGGATCACCGCCCCCAGCGCGATCAGCGCGTCGTAGTCGTGACTCTCTGCCATCTGCCACAGCACCAGCGGTATCTCCAGCGCGCCGGGCACGGTGGCCAGCACGATGTCGTCGTCCGCCACGCCGCTCTTCAGCAGCTGCGCATGACAGGCCGCCAGCAAGCCGTCGCACACGACATCATTGAAACGGCTCTGCACGATGCCGATACGCATCCCGCTGCCATCCAGGTTTTTTTTGATCTCTCTCATTTTGTATCCTTGGAAGAACAGTAACCCACGATCTCAAGGCCGAAGCCCGCCATGCTCGGCATCTTGCGTGCCGTGCCGATCAAACACATCTTGCCCACACCGACGTCGCGCAATATCTGCGCGCCGATACCGTAGCTCTTGGGGTCCCATTTACTAGCCGGATGTTCGGCATGATCCTCCAGCGCACGACTCAGCAGCGTCTGCGAACTTTCTTCCTGGTGCATCAGCACCAGCACGCCGCAATCCGCACTGGCGATCTTGCTCAGCGCCTCGTGCACGCTGGTGCTCTTCTCGTAGCTGGTCTGCTCCATGAAGTCCATCACCGACAGCGGCTCATGCACGCGCACCACGGTCACTTCATCCGGCTGGACATCGCCTTTCACCAGCGCCAGATGGGTGCGCTGCGTGCTCCTGTCCACATAGGCGTTGAGCATGAATTCGCCATAGGCGGTCTGGATCGCGCGTTGTCCCACGCGCTCGATCAGCGTCTCGTTGTGCGCGCGGTATTCGATCAGGTCGGCGATGGTGCCGATCTTCAGGCCGTGTTGCTGGGCGAACGGGATCAGGTCGGGCAGACGCGCCATTTCGCCGTCTTCCTTGAGGATCTCGCAGATCACCGATGCCGGGGTCAGCCCGGCCAGTTGCGCCAGGTCGCAGCCCGCTTCGGTATGGCCGGGACGCACCAGCACGCCGCCGTCGCGCGCCATCAGCGGGAAGATGTGTCCGGGCTGCACGATGTCTGCCGGCTTGGCATCCTTGTTCGCCGCGGCGAGGATGGTGCGTGCGCGGTCTGCGGCGGAGATGCCGGTGGTGACACCGGTCGCCGCTTCGATGCTGAGCGTGAAGTTGGTCGCCAGCGGCAGGCCGTTCTCGCGCACCATCAGCGGCAGGTCGAGCTGCTTGCAATGCTGCTGCGTCAGGGTCAGGCAGATCAGGCCGCGGCCGTATTTGGCCATGAAATTGACCATCTCCGGCGTGGCGAACTCGGCAGCGAACACCAGGTCGCCCTCGTTCTCGCGGTCTTCCTCGTCCACCAGCACGACCATGCGGCCGGCGCGGATCTCTTCGATGATCTCGTGGATCGGTGCTACGTCTGTCATGTGTTCTGTTCTTTCTCTGCCTGCAGCATGCGTTCCACATAGCGCGCGATCAGGTCGATCTCCAGATTCACGCGCTTACCTTTTTCCAGTTCGTTCAGTGTCGTCACTTCCAGCGTGTGCGGGATCAGGTTCACCTCGAACTCGTTGCCCGACACATGGTTCACGGTCAGGCTCACACCGTTGATAGTGATGGAACCTTTCACCGCGATGTACTTGGCCAGTGCCTGCGGTGCACGCACCACCAGACGCCAGCTTTCGCCGATGTCGTTGAAGGCCACCACCTCGCCCACACCATCCACATGACCACTCACCAGGTGACCGCCGATCCGATCAGACAGGCGCATCGCCTTTTCCAGATTGACGTGCGCGCCCTGTTGTTCCAGACCGGTCGTGCAATCCAGCGTCTCGCGCGAGACATCGACCGTGAAGTCGTTGCCGTCGACTGCGATCACCGTGAGACAAACGCCATTCACCGCGATGCTGTCACCCAGTGCGACATCGTCCATACCCAACACTTCGGTCGCCACGGTCAGACGCAAGCCGCCTTCGCGATCATCGACTTTTTTGATCATGCCGGCGTCTGCAATGATTCCACTAAACATGTTTCACCTCCGCTGTGATTCTCAGATCCGTACCCACCCGGCGCACATCGCGCCAGGCCAGTTCCACGCGCTGCTCCAGTCGCAACAACTCGCCCAAGTCTGCCATGCCGCGCGCGGCATCGCCTAGTAACTGCGGCGCCAGATACAACACCAGTTCATCCACCAGTCCGGCCTGCAGCAAAGCACCGTTCAAATTGCGACCGGCTTCGACCATTACTTCGTTGATGCCGCGTCGCGCCAGTTCGCGCAGCACGGCATGCAGATCGACCTGTCCCGCCGCATTTGCCAACAGCAACACTTCTGCGCCTCGCTGTTCCAATGCGGCACGCTTTTCTGCATCCTGCGACGCGGTGCAGACCAGCACCTTGCCATCCTGCAACATGCGCGCCGCCGGCGACATGCGTAGCGCGCTGTCCAGCACCACGCGCAAAGGTTGGCGTTCGGTTGCTATGCGCACGTTCAATTGCGGATCGTCCGCCAGCACCGTGCCGATACCGGTCAGCACGGCACAGGAACGCGCACGCCAATGCTGCACATCCTGCCTGGCATCGGCGCCGGAGATCCACTGGCTGGCGCCGTTCGCCAGCGCAGTGCGGCCATCTAGGCTGGCGGCGATCTTGCTGCGCATCCAGGGCAACCCACGCGTCATGCGCGAGACGAAACCGACATTCAGCTCCCGCGCTGCCGCTTCCATCAGTCCGCTTTCGACTGCGATACCTGCCGCACGCAAGCGGGCGATACCTCGCCCGGCCACCTGCGGATTGGGATCCTGCATGGCGCACACCACGCGCACCACGCCTTCTTCGATCAGTGCATCCGCACAAGGCGGGGTACGCCCGTGATGACTGCACGGCTCCAGCGTCACATAAGCCGTCGCACCACGCGATTGTTTTCCTGCTGCGCGCAAAGCATGCACTTCGGCATGCGGCTCTCCGGCGCGTCTGTGCCAACCTTCGCCGATGATCTTGCCATCCTTGACCAGTACACAGCCGACGCGCGGGTTGGGCGTGGTCGTGTTCAGCCCTTGCGCCGCCAGTTGCAGCGCCTGCGCCATCCACTGACTATCGGCCGCGTGCATGTTCAGTCCGTCTTGCGCCGTCGCACGGGTTTGCGCATGGCATCCACCTCGTCGGTGAAGTCATCCACATCCTGGAAGCTTTTGTACACCGACGCAAAGCGGATGTAGGCCACCTTGTCCAGTTTGAGCAGTTCTTTCATCACCAACTCGCCGATCTGGCGCGAGGCGATCTCGCGCTCGCCGAACGCGAATATCGTTTGCGTGACATGCCCGATCGCTGCATCCACCAACTCCGTCGGTACCGGCCGCTTGTGCAGCGCACGCGTGAAGCTGTTACGCAGACGCTCGTCGTCGAATTCGCTGCGCGTACCGTTGTGCTTCACCACCTGCGGCATGCGCAACTCCACGACCTCATGCGTGGTGAAGCGCTTGTCGCACGCCAGACAGCGACGACGACGACGGATGCTGTCGCCCTCATCGCTCAAGCGCGTATCCACCACCTGGGTGTCTTCGTGCTTACAGAACGGACATTTCATCGCTGCAAGTACCGGATGATAGGTTTCAAGCGCCGGCTTATGGATTGTTCCATGCCGGCGCTCAAAACGATTTAGTTACCGTATACAGGGAAGGCGGCGGTCAGCTTCTTCACCTCGCCCACCACGCGTGCGATCACCGCTTCGTCGTTCGGTGCATCCAGCACGTCGGCGATCAGGTGCGCCAGCTTCTCGGCTTCCAGTTCCTTGAAGCCACGTGTAGTCATGGCCGGAGAACCGATGCGGATGCCGGAAGTGACGAACGGTTTCTCCGGATCGTTCGGGATAGCGTTCTTGTTGACAGTGATGTGTGCCTTGCCCAATGCCGCTTCGGCATCCTTGCCGGTCAGCTTCTTGGCACGCAGGTCGACCAGGAACACATGGCTGTCGGTACGACCGGAGACGATGCGCACGCCGCGCTCGACCAGCACTTTGGCCATCACGCGCGCGTTGTCGATCACCTGCTTCTGGTATTCCTTGAACTCCTTGCTGGCTGCTTCCTTGAACGCCACCGCCTTGGCGGCGATCACGTGCATCAGCGGGCCGCCTTGCAGCTGCGGGAAGATGGCAGAGTTCAATGCTTTCTCGTGCTCGGCCTTGGCCAGGATCAGGCCGCCGCGCGGGCCGCGCAGGGTCTTGTGGGTGGTGGTGGTCACGAAGTCGGCGATACCGACCGGGCTGGGGTAGCAACCGGCGGCGATCAGACCGGCATAGTGCGCCATGTCCACGAACAGGTAGGCACCGACGCTGTCGGCGATCTCGCGGAAACGCTTCCAGTCGATCACCAGCGCGTAGGCGGATGCACCCGCCACGATCATCTTGGGCTTGTGCTCGTTCGCCAGACGCTGCACTTCGTCGTAGTCAATCTCTTCGTTCTCGTTCAGACCGTACTGCACGGCGTTGTACAGCTTGCCGCTGATGTTCACGGTTGCGCCGTGGGTCAGGTGGCCGCCGTGGGCCAGGCTCATGCCGAGGATGGTGTCGCCCGGCTTCAGCACAGAAACATACACGCCCTGATTGGCCTGCGAACCGGAGTGCGGCTGCACGTTGGCGTATTCGGCACCGAACAGCGCCTTGGCGCGGTCGATCGCCAGCTGTTCGGCGATGTCCACGTACTCGCAACCGCCGTAGTAACGCTTGGCCGGATAGCCTTCGGCGTACTTGTTGGTGAGCTGGCTGCCTTGCGCTTCCATCACCGCCGGGCTGGTGTAGTTTTCCGAGGCGATCAGCTCGATGTGATCTTCCTGACGGGCGGTTTCTTTCTGGATCGCATCCCACAGATCGGGATCGACGACGGCGAGGGTGTTTTTGCGCGAGAACATGGATAGCCTTCCAAAGTTAAAGGGGAAAAAGAAAGGCGCGCATTTTATCACGCCCGGAAGCTAAAACGCCGCCCATCAGGGCGGCGTCTTTAACAGGGGCACGCTGGTTCAGGGCGCATCGAACATCATCGGCACATCCCATTCGCCCGCTCTCCCGCCGGCGAATATCTGGCGCACGCGCATGAAATAGCGCCCCGACTGCGGGCGCGCCATATCCACCCAGTTGTCCGCTGTCCCGACATCCAGCAGCGGTCGCTGGAAATCCTGCCGGGTGGCAACCTGCACCTGATAGCTCACGCTCTGCTTGCGCCCCACCCAGCGCAGTTGCAACTGCTTGCCGCTGACGTAGACCTTGGTCATGGCGAACCTGCGCGGCGGCACATTGACCTCGAAACCGATCCGGCCTTCCATGCCCTGCAGGCCATGCTCGTCCACCGCACGCAGTTTCAGCCAGTAACGACCGTTCGGCAGCTCGTTCAGGCGAATCGTCCGGCCGTCGCTGCGTATCGAGACCAGCTTGTCGGAAAAGGCTTCGTCCTGCGCCAGTTCGCCGACGTAGCGCTGTGCGCCTGCCAGTTCGCCCATCGTCCATTCAATATAGGGCGTATTGAAGCTGGCAGACAATTCCGGATAGACCGGCTCGGACAGCAAAGGGACCACCTGCGCTGCATCTCGCCCGTTGGCCACCGATCCTTCGCGCGCATTCAGCGCCAGCACGAGCGGCGTCTGGGTCGCATCGAAAGAGACCGTACCTTCTTCAACTTCGGTGAAAGTGACTACCCCATCCTGGCGCACGCGGAAGTGGGTACCGCGTATCCCGACCGTTGCATTGCGTCCGGCGACAGCAAGGTCGGCCTTGCCGGCTGCATGTTTGGTCTTGAATGCATCGATCTGGCCGACGACCAGTCGCAGCAGTGATGAAAAAACGTTGTCGGCGCGTTGCTCCAGCTTTTCCACCTTCAGTTCGCTGCGTTCCATCACATTCACCAGCGAAGCGTCCTGCATGCGCAGACGCAGTGCAGCGCCATCTGCAGTAAGCACGCGCGCGCCGGCCGGGATCGTGTCACCTGCTTTCAATAATTTCCCGTTCGCCGTCGCCTCACCTGTCACCGCCTCGACCTTGAGTGCACCTGCCGTTGCTTTCAGCCAGATGCGCTTGATGCGCAGTTGCTGACCGGGTTCGATCAGGTTCGGATCGGGCAACAGGTTGTAGTTGGCCACATCGCGCCAGCGCGTGGGCTCATCCATCCGCGTGCGTGCCAGATCGCCCAGCGTGTCTCCGGCACGCACTTCGATGATCACATCGTCCGGCCCCGGCAACAGGGCTTCCGCCCACGCAAACTGCATACCGAAACAGATAGCCGCGCCAAGCAAAACCTTCTTCATTGTTTTCTTCCCTTCGATGTTCATTGTCCGGCGATCGACATCCTGCCGATCAACACCGAGCCGCACTGGCGCGAACCCTGCACCAGCACGTCATTGCCGATGGCGACGATGTCGCGATACATATCTTTCAGATTGCCCGCGATGGTGATCTCTTCCACCGGATACTGGATCTCGCCGTTCTCCACCCAGAAGCCCGCTGCGCCGCGCGAATAATCGCCCGTCACCGGATTGACACCGTGGCCGAGCAGTTCGGTCACGATCAGACCACGCTGCATTGTATGCAGCAGGCCGGCAAAATCATGCTCGCCGGGGCGGATGATCAGGTTGTGCGTGCCGCCGGCATTGCCGGTGGTTTGCATACCCAGCTTGCGCGCGCTGTAGCTGCCGAGGAAATAGCCCTTCAACACACCCTCATCGACGATGGTGCGGCGACGCGTGCGCACGCCTTCGTTGTCGAACGGGCTGCTGGCCAAGCCGCGCTTGATGTCCGGCACGTCATCGACCCGCACGATATCGGAGAACACCTGCCGATCCAGCGAACCGGCGAGGAAGGAGGCTTTGCGGTACAGCGCACCGCCGCTGACCGCCTGCACGAAGTGCCCGAACAGGCTCGCCGCCACCGGCGCTTCGAACAGCACCGGACATTGCATGGTAGCCAGCCTGCGCGCCTTCAGACGACGGACGGTGCGCTCTGCAGCGATGCGTCCAATCTCTTCCACCTTGAGTATCTGTTCCGCATTGCGTGCCACGCTGTACCAGTAGTCGCGCTGCATGCCGTCGCCTTTGCCGGCGATCACCGAACAACTCACGCTGTGGCGCGAAGAAGCATAGCCGCCGCTGAAGCCGCGGCTGTTGGCCTGAACAAAACAGCCCTGGTTGGCATTGACGCTGGCGCCCTCGGAATTGACGATGCGTTTGTCCGCAGCGAATGCCGCCCTTTCACACTCACGCGCCAACTCGACCGCCTGATCGACGTCTATCCCCCATGGATGGCACAGATCGAGGTCTTGATATTCGAAAGCCAGTTGATCGACATCGGGCAGCCCCGCGCAATCATCCTCGGCGGTGAAGCGCGCGATGTTGAGCGCGGCATCCACCGTGTCGTGCACAGCCTGTTTCGAGAAATCCGACGTGCTGGCATTGCCGCGCCGCTGACCGAGGTAGACGGTCACACTCAACCCCTTGTCGCGGTTGTATTCGATGGTCTCTATCTCGGTCTGCCTCACACTGACCGCGTGCCCGTCGCCCTCCGACACTTCGGCCACACAGTCCGACGCCCCCTTCTTGCGGGCGTAAGCAACGATATCGGCGGCCAGTTGGCGCAGGGTATCCAGCGAGGATGAAGGAGACTTTACGGAAGTGCGCATAAAATTTTCAGTCGGGAACAAGCGGCAGGGGCGCTATCATAACAACATACCGACCTGGAACGACACCCACGATGAAACAGCACGACACCCACGACGAGGAGCTGGAAGAGCTTCCGCCCAGCAAAACCAAGATCAAGAAACAGATGCACGATCTACAGGATCTGGGCAAAGCGCTGACCGAACTGAACAAGGACAAATGGCGCGAACTGGACCTGCCGGAAAACCTGTTCGAGGCCCTGGTGGAATTCAAACGCATCAACAAATTCGGCGCCCAGAAGCGTCAGCTGCAATACATCGGCAAACTGATGCGCGATGTGGAGACAGAACCCATCCTGGCAAAAATGGAAATATGGAGCGGCAATTCGCGCCAGCACACCGCCTGGTTGCATCAGGTAGAGGCTTGGCGCGACCGCATGCTGGAAGAGCCCGATGCGCTGACGGAGTTCCTGTCCGCGCATCCCGAAGCGGATGTGCAGCGGCTGCGCACCCTGATCCGCAATGCGCACAAGGAGAAAGAGCTGAATAAGCCGCCCAAGGCTTATCGTGAGATATTCCAGTTGTTGCGCGAGATCATTCCACAACCATGAATACACTCGAGCTTCGTTCCGGCGGCTGGCGCCCCTACCCGCACCTGAGGGCTACGCCCTGCCGTGTCCGGGCCGCCCCACCCAAGCCCTAACGCGAGATATTCCAGTTGTTGCGCGAGATCATTCCACAACCATGAACACCCTTGGTCCACGAAAAACACGAACAGCACGAACAACAGCGGAGTTGTTTTTGCTGTCGATGAGCAGAGAACGCCTTCTTTCGTGACTTTCGTGCTTTTCGTGGACAGACCCAACCAACCTGAAGGTACCCCGTGAACGATCTCTTACGCCACATCGCTTTCGACAGCGGACGCGAACCGCGCTACAGCATGATCTGGCTGCACGGTCTCGGCGCGAGCGGTGACGATTTCGTGCCGGTAGCTGAGGCCTTGCAGCTGCCGCACGCGATGCGCCACATCTTTCCGCATGCACCGCTGATGCCTGTCACGCTCAACGGCGGCTTTGTGATGCCGGCCTGGTACGACATCCGCGACGCCGATGCTTCGAGCTGGAACCGCACCGACAACGCCGCCATGCAGGATGGTGCGGGTATCCGCGCCTCGCAGCAGGCCATCGACGCCTTCATCGAACGCGAGATCGCGCGCGGCATTCCAGCTACCAACATCTTTCTTGCGGGATTTTCACAGGGCGGTGCCATTGCACTGCAATGCGGGCTACGCAGACCAGAGGGACTGGGCGGCGTACTGGCTTTATCCACTTATTTGCCGCTAGCGGATACGGTGCAGACAGAAGCTTCTGCAGCGGGCTTGGATACGCCGATGTTCATGGCGCATGGCAGGCAGGATCCGGTGGTGCCCTATGCGCTGGGCACGTATTCGTTGGAGTTATTGCAGGATGCGGGCTGCAAGGTGGACTGGCATGAATATGACATGCCGCATTCCGTTTGCATGGAAGAGATGGACGACATCTCGGGCTGGCTCAGCCGGCGCATGACGCGCGCGGCTTAGGCATCCCCACCGCCGTCCTGTTCCATCATGCGGTAGCGCGCCAGATCATAATCATCTCCGCGTTCCACCAGTGCCAGCGGCAACAACAGATATTCCTTGTCTTCCAGTTCCATGTTGAGACTGCGCTGCGGCGTGTAGCTGTCCTGCTTCATCAGCAGCCATGCTTCGCCGCTGGTGTCGGCCGGCCGGTTCAGGTAAAGACCGAGTTGTCCGCCTTCAGGGCCCTTCACCGCGCGGTCATGCAAAGGCACGCCAATCACGCGCGGACTCAACACTTCGACGCCGATATGCAGAGCGCCATCCCGGTCGCGACTCAGGCGGCGCACCACACCTGCCCCCCAGTGGCTAACGCTCTCGGGCTTGCTGCCGACCAGCGCACCGATCTTGATGCCGTCTGCGCGAGCCGCTTGCACCACGCTGCGGAAACCGGTGGCGCTGATGTCTTCGACCTCCCAGGTTTCGCTCTCTTCCACACCGAAATTCAAACCGAAATCGCTGTGCTCCAACATCTTGAGAAAGCCGTTGGCGACCCTGAGACTGACCTTGATCTTGCGGCGCGGGGTACGCCGCGTGGGGGGCGGCAGGGACAGGTTCTGCATCAATCGTGCAGCAATATCCTTCACCAGTTCGGCTTCGAAATTGGCACCATAAAGGTTCAAGCCGTCCGGCAGGATGCCTTTGTCCAGCGTTTTGATCATGTTGTCCAGCATCTGCCGCATGTTGTCGGCCACGATGTAGCGCAAGGCGGGATGGATGGTGCCTTCCGCCGTGGCGCGCATGGGCGGCGTGGGTTGTGTCATATCGAACACGAACAGCGCTGAGCCGTTGTAGGCGTTGAACACCTGCACGCCCTTGCCCAGCGCGGCGAACAACCGCTCTGCGATATGTTCCTGTACAGGATTGAGGTTGCCGGCACTGCAGCCGTACCACAACATCAGCGCTGCGAAGGCTTCGTTAACGCTGAGGTTGCACCCCGGATAAACGGTGACACTCTCTTTGCTGAATTCCTGCGCCTCGGCCGTTTGGTAATACACCGCCAGGCGTCGCCACAACGCGGGATCCACCATCGCATAGCGCGCTGCCGCCATCTTCAGCAAACCGCCGATGGCACCAATTCCGCGCGTACAAAGCAAAGCCAGATCGGGCTTTACTGCGGATGCTCCCTTGGCATTTTCGTGATAGCGTTGCAGCACATCGAAATGCGCGTAATCGCTCTGGGTGTAATAGGCATCCAGCAGCGTCCAAAGACGATTCTCCTGGAATTGCGAGAGTGATTGCAGTGTGAAGTAATCGTGCAACAGTTTGCGCACATGCCCCTGGGCGGCCTGATCGTACAGACGCAACACTGCCCAATGATGGTCCAGCTTGAAGTTCACAGCCTGCTCGCTGATGGCCTCGATCCAGTCGGTCAATTCCTGCAGCGCCTTGATCGAATCATGTTTCGGGATGTCGTCCAGCAACGACTGTGCGGACTTCAATTCCGCCAGAGGATGGTCCGATTTTTTGCCAAATAACCCCAATACCACTACTGCCTCCCCTGCAAGTACGCACCTTGTGATTGCAATATAAGCATATTTCGCAGGCGCTGCACATAGGGTGTATGGTCTATATACCGATCTATATACCGGATCAAAGCCGCATGAAGTGCCAAATGCGGCAACTTGTTCTATGCTCATCCCATGATTCTGCTACTGCAAGAAGACACGCCTTTCCCGCCTGTCGGCCAGGCGCTGAACTATCCGAACGGGCTGCTCGCCGCCGGCGGCGACCTGTCCCCCGCGCGCCTGCTGGATGCTTACCGACACGGCATCTTCCCCTGGTTCGGCGCAGGCGATCCCATCCTGTGGTGGAGCCCGGATCCGCGCATGGTGCTTATCCCTTCTGAGTTCAAATGTTCACATTCCCTGCGCAAGACCTTGCGCCGAGGTGCCTACCAGCTGCGCACCGACTCCGCCTTCGAGCAAGTGATGCGCGCCTGCGCCGCACCGCGAGACGGACAGGATGGCACATGGATACAGGAGGAGATGGTGCAAGCCTATTGTGAATTGCATCGTCTGGGCTACGCGCATTCGGTGGAAACCTGGATGGATGACGAACTGGTCGGCGGCCTGTACGGCGTGAGCATCGGCAAGATGTTCTACGGCGAATCGATGTTCAGCCGCCGCAGCGACGCTTCCAAGATCGCGCTGGCGCATTTGTGTGCACAGTTGCAGCGCTGGGATTTCGGCATGATCGACTGCCAGATGAACACCGCACATCTCGCTTCGCTCGGCGCACGCGAGATCCCACGTCAAACATTCATCGATGAGATTGCGCGGCTAACCGCCTTGCCGATGCAAGCTGCCAGCTGGCAGTTCGAGACCGCGACGGCGTGATTCAGTCCTTGCTGGACACGATGCAGTTGCGCCCCTTGCGCTTGGCTTCATACATGGCATCGTCGGCGCGCGTGTAGATGCTCTCCTGCGTATCGCCTTCCCTGAAATTGGCGATGCCAATGCTGGTCGTAATCCTGCCTACCACGGGGAACGTCTGATCCGCCACGACCTTGCGCAACTTTTCGGCGAGCGGGCCAATATCCTCATCGCCTGCCACATTCGCCAACAGGCAGAACTCTTCGCCGCCGACACGGAACAGCTGATCCGCACTGCGCACCGCACCCTTGATACGCCCGCAGAAGCCGCGCAACACCGTATCGCCGACCTGATGGCCGTATGAGTCGTTGATATACTTGAAGTGGTCGATATCGAGCATCAACAGGGCAAACCGATGGTCATGACGCGTGGCATTGGACACGGCGCGATCCAGCGCATCGTGGAACTTGCGCCGGTTGAATGTCCCGGTCAGCGGATCGGCCACCACCAGATACTCCAGCTCCGATTTCAGCCTTTCCAGTTCTGCATTGCTCTCGCGCAGCGCACTTGTGGCTCGCTCTGCACGATCCAGCATGAATGCGGCATACAGTCCGAACACGACGAACAGCACCGACACCAGCAGCCGCATGTACAGCTCGACCGGCTCCATCTCGAACAAACCATGATGGAAGGCATTGCCCAGACCGAACAGATAGACATCTATCATCCCGTCCAGCAGCCAGAATAGCGGCACCATCAGCACGCCGCCCCAGGCGACCCGCCTCGAGTCTTTGCTCAGATGCCCCAGTGCCCCGAACCACGGACACAGGATGCAGAACCGTCGCTGCGCTTGTGCAGACTCATGCGCCTCGTGCGACATACCCCCCTCCGTTCTTCTTGCTTTGACCGCACTCTACACGCCTGCCTGCAAACTGCAAACCTCGGCACAATCGGGGTTACCTTCGCAAGCGCGGAATTGGTACACTTGCATACCGCTCGCGCCATCACCTTATTCAGCATGAGTCTGCTCAACGACATCCCGCTCTCTTCCATTCAGCTCTACCTGACTGCGCCCTATCCGTGCAGCTATCTGGAGGGGCTGGAAGCGCGTTCGCAGGTTGCCACGCCTTCCTTCCTGATCAACGCCCAGGTGTATTCCGAGCTGGTGCGCCAGGGCTTCCGCCGCAGCGGCACCTTCACCTACAGGCCGCGTTGCGACGCCTGCCGCCAGTGTGTGCCGGTGCGCATTGATGTGAATGCGTTCGCCGCCACGCGCTCGCAGCGCCGCAGCGGGAAGAAACACGGCAATCTGCATGCCGAGCTGCTGCCGCTGGAAGACAAGCCGGAATATTTCGAGCTGTACCGGCGCTACCAGCATGCGCGCCATGCCGAAGGCAGCATGGCGGACGACGATCCCGAGCAGTACCGCAACTTCCTGCTGCAAAGCCATGTGGACAGTATGCTGGTGGAGTTCCGCGAAGACGGCGTGCTGCGCATGGTCAGCATCGTGGATGTACTGAAAGACGGCTTGTCCGCGGTGTACACCTTCTACGATCCGGATGTACCCGGCGCCAGCTATGGTACTTACAACGTGCTGTGGCAGATCGAGTTGTGCCGCAAACTGGAACTGCCATACCTGTATCTCGGCTACTGGATCGCCGCCTCGCGCAAGATGGCATACAAAGCTTCCTTCCAGCCCCTGCAAGGTCTGCGCGACGGGCACTGGTATCAACTGGAGACCGGCAACCACCCATGACGATCCGACTGACACTGTTCGTAGCCCTGATACTTGTCCTGCCCTTTGCCGGGCATTGGCTGGCAGACACCGAGACCGCATGGGCTTATGGCAATCTCGACGCCATCCCCCTGATACCGACACTGGCCGCGCTTGCCGCCGTGCTGGTGCTGTTGCTCGCCGTCGAGTTCGGGGGCAACCGCCAGCGCTCCCTGCTCAAATTACAGCGCAGTTATTTCCTGGCGCTGAGTGGCGCGGGAGCGGCGAGCGGATGGTTGCTGTTCTACCTGAATCAATACGCCGCAAGCTGGCTGGTACCCGGCACGCTGGATGCCGCCGGCATGCTGGCATTGACGATGTTGTTCTCTCTGCTCACGCCGACCGTGCTCGGCTTGCGCACCCTGCTCGCCGGCCTGCCCGGCGTGCTGCAGCGTCTGGCGCGCTTGCCGGCACTGCCCGTACTCTCCGGCAGCCATTCCGTCAACATACTGGCGCCGCTCGCCCTGCTGGGATTGATCGGTGGGAGCGCGTGGCCGGATGCACTGTTCTGGCTGTTGTGGGCTTCCCCTTTGTTGCTGCTGGTCTGCCTGCAGCTGATGTGGCATGAGCGCAGCATCTTTGCCGAACTGGCGAGCGGCAACTGGGGACGGGTGCTGTGTGCCGTGCTGTCCGGTTTGCTGGTGTGCAACATCGTCGTGCTGGCGTTCCGTCTCGGCGGCGGCACGCTGATCGTGCAAGTCCCCAACGCCGCCTTCGCGCAACTCGGCTACGCCCTGTTCGGCCTGCTCTGTCTGCAACTGGGCGATGTGATCGCCGAATTCTGGCGCGGCAAATCGCGCGGCGAAGTATTCAAGCGCAAGGCCTTCCCCATTCCAGTCGTTTCCAAGAAAGACCAGTGATGTGCACCTCTACTAATCCAAATTTGCGAGCATCCGCTTTGCGGATTGCCTGCTTACCCCACTTCGTTGCAATACTGCGTTGCTCACAATAAATTGCTCCTTACATATCATCCATATGCCGCGTCGCAATTTCTTGCTCGCGCCTTGTCTTGCTTAGAACTTTGAATTATTAGAGGTACACATGTCATTTTTCCAGTTGTTCCGTCCTGCCCTGTTCGCACTCGATGCCGAGACCGCTCACCACGCCACCATCGACGGTCTGAAGAGCGCACAGTGCCTGGGCCTCACCTCGCTGATGTTCAAACGTCCGGCGAACGACCCGCGCACGGTGATGGGCCTGACCTTCCCCAACCCGGTCGGCCTGGCCGCCGGCCTGGACAAGAACGGCGAAGTCATCGACGCATTGGCCGCCTTCGGTTTCGGTTTCATCGAGATCGGCACCGTGACGCCGCGCGCCCAGCCCGGCAATCCCAAACCGCGCATGTTCCGCATCCCCGAAGCGCAAGGCGTGATCAACCGCATGGGCTTCAACAACAACGGCGTGGACGCATTGATCGAGAACGTGAAGCGCGCGAAGTTCAAGGGGATACTCGGCATCAACATCGGCAAGAACGCCGATACGCCCATCGAAAAAGCCGCCGACGATTACCTGATCGGCCTGCGCAAGGTGTATGCCCACGCCAGTTATGTCGCGGTCAACATCTCTTCGCCCAACACCAAGAACCTGCGCCAGCTGCAGGGTGGGGACGAGCTGGACGCCTTACTGGAACAGCTCAAGGCCGAACAGGAAAGACTGGCGCAACTGCACGGCAGATACGTGCCGCTGGCGGTGAAAATTGCGCCCGACCTGGATAGCGAACAGATCAAACAGATCGCCGCGCTGCTCATCAAGCACAAGATCGACGGCGTCATCGCCACCAACACCACGCTGTCTCGCGAGGGCGTGGAACACCTGCCACACAGCAATGAAGCAGGCGGGCTTTCCGGTGCGCCCGTACGCGACAAATCGACCGCCTTGATCCGCCAACTTGCCAATGAATTGAATGGCGCCCTGCCCATCATCGGCGTAGGCGGCATCCTCAAAGGTGCGGACGCGCAGGAAAAGATGCAGGCCGGCGCCTCGCTGGTGCAGATCTACAGCGGACTGGTGTATCGCGGCCAGGAGCTGGTGACGGAATGTGCAGCGGCGATCCGCAGGGCAAAGACCCCGGACTGAAAGGCATAATTTCTGCCGGCAAGTTATATGCTTATAGCCTGTCTGCGGTTGAAGCCCCCTGCAATCCGGCGCATAATCCGCCCCTGTTTTTTTGCGCCTTGCGCTCTTTTCAATGACTGATTATCTGTTGATACTGGTCGGCACGGTGTTCGTGAACAACATCGTGATGATCAAGATCCTCGGGCTGTGCCCGTTCATGGGCGTCTCCAAGAAGCTGGAGACGTCGCTGAGTATGGGCGCGGCGACCACCTTCGTGCTCACCATCGCTTCCGGCTCCAGCTATCTGGTCAACCACTATCTTCTGGGACCGGACCTCGCTTATCTGACCACGCTGTCGTTCATCGTGGTCATCGCCGCCACCGTGCAGTTCACCGAGATGGCTGTAAAGAAAACCAGTCCCGTGCTGTATCAGGTGCTGGGCATCTACCTGCCGCTGATCACCACCAACTGTGCGGTGCTCGGCATCCCCCTGCTGAACGTGCAGGCCAAACATAACTTCATCGAGTCGCTACTGTTCGGCATGGGCGGTGCGATCGGTTTCACGATGGTAATGGTGCTGTTCGCCGGCATTCGCGAACGGCTGGAGGGTGCGGATGTGCCGGGCATCTTCCGCGGCACCGCTATCGCAATGATCACGGCCGGATTGATGAGCCTTGCTTTCATGGGCTTCTCGGGCCTGGTGAAATGATCACAGCACTCTGGATCATGATCGCCCTCGCGGCGCTGCTGGGTTTGATTCTTGGCTATGCATCGATCCGTTTCCGCGTCGAAGGCAATCCGCTGGCGGAGAAGATCGACGCGGTATTGCCGCAGACACAATGCGGGCAATGCGGCTATCCCGGCTGCAAACCCTATGCCGATGCCATCGCCAAGGGCGAAGCTGACATCAACCTGTGCCCGCCCGGCGGCGAAGAAGGCATCCACAAACTGGCCGAACTGCTGGGCGTGGAGTTCAAGCCTTTCGGTGAGAACGCGCAACCGAAACCCAAGGCAGTCGCCTTTATCGACGAACAGACATGCATCGGCTGTACCTTGTGCATCCAGGCTTGCCCGGTGGACGCCATCGCCGGGGCGGCCAAGCAGATGCACACCATCATCGCCTCCGAATGCACCGGCTGCGAACTGTGCGTGCCGCCCTGCCCGGTGGATTGCATCAGCATGCTGCCGATCGAAGAGAAACTGACCACCTGGAAATGGCGTTATCCGGTGACTCCTTTGAAGCTATCGAAATGAGGAAATTGCATCGTTTCCACGGCGGCATCCACCCGCCGACACAAAAAACCCAATCGACGGGGACTCCCATCGCGACGCCGCCGCTGCCGCAGAAACTGGTCATCGCGCTGCATCAGCATGTCGGCAATTGCGCGATCCCGGAAGTACAGGTCGGTGAGCGCGTGCTCAAAGGCCAGCGTATCGGCCGCCCTGAAGGGCGACAATCCAGCGCGGTGCATGCGCCGACTTCCGGCACGATCGCCGCCATCGACATGCAGACGGTCGCCCACGCATCCGGCATGCCCGATCTGTGCGTGACACTGATCCCGGACGGCAAGGAAGAATGGATAGACCACGCCGGCGTGGACTATCACAACACTTCGCACACCGAACTGCGTCATTTGCTGCGCGAAGCCGGTGTGGTCGGCCTGGGTGGCGCCGTGTTTCCCAGCGACATCAAAGCGTATTCGCGCCATCACAAGATCACCACGCTGGTCATCAACGGTGCCGAATGCGAACCCTACATCACCTGCGACGACATGCTGATGCGCGAGCGTCCCCGCGACATCCTGCGCGGCGCTGAAGTGCTGCGCGAACTGCTGTATGCAGAAGAGGTACTGATCGGTATCGAAGACAACAAACCGGAAGCCATCGCCGCGATGCGCAAGGCAGTGGAAGAGGACGGCCATCAGCACATGGAAGTGATCGCCGTGCCCACGCTGTATCCGGGCGGTGGCGCAAAACAATTGATCCGCGTCCTGACCGGCATCGAAGTCGCCGCTGGCGTGCGCTCCACCCAGAAAGGTGTGCAATGCTTCAATGTCGCCACCGCCTGGAGCGTCTGGCGTGCCATCACCCACGGCGAGCCGCTGCTGTCGCGTATCGTCACCGTCACCGGCAATGTCGAGCACCCGCAAAATTTCGAAGCGCTGCTCGGCACACCGGTGCATGAACTGGTGGCACATGCCGGCAACAAGCCGGATACCGAGCGCTACATCATGGGGGGCCCCATGATGGGTGTCGACCTGCCGGATAGCAGCGTCGGTGTTACCAAAGCGACCAACTGCATCATCGCCGCCTCGCCCGCCCTGTTCCCGCCGCCGGAGCCTGCACTGCCCTGCATCCGCTGCACGCGTTGTACCGATGTCTGCCCTGCCGAACTGCAGCCGCAGGATCTGTACTGGTTCGCCAAATCGAACAACTTCGGCAAGGCGCAGGAATTCAGCCTGTTCGACTGCATCGAGTGCGGTGCCTGCGCCTACGTGTGCCCCAGCCACATCCCGCTGGTGCACTACTACCGCTATGCCAAGAGCGAGATCCTCGTACGCGACCATGACAAGCGCGCTGCCGACCTGGCACGCGAACGCCATGAATTCCGCCAGTTCCGCATCGAGCGGGAAAAGCAGGAGAAGGCCGAACGACTGGCGCAAAAAGAACGTGCCGCCGCCGAGGCCAAAGCCGCTGCAGCGGCAGCTGCCGCCGCGCTGCCAACGCCGGTCGATCCGGATGCCGATGCAGACGACACGCAGCAGATGCGCATTGATGCGGCACTGGCACGCGCCAAGGAACAGGCCGCCGCCGCGAATCCCCAGAACACCGAACAACTGACGCCGGAACAGCGTGCCGAGGTCGAAGCCATCGAAGCGCGACGTGCCAAGATCCGGCAAATGGCATCCGATGCCGGGGCGGACGACGAACCGCCCAAACACAACTGAGGATCAGTCGAACATGTGGAGCTCTCCTTTCCTCACCACCCCGGTCTCGGTCAGCCAGATCATGCTGCGCGTGCTGATCGCGCTGATCCCTGGCGTGGCAATCTATGTCTGGTATTTCGGTCCGGCCATCCTGGTGTCGATCACACTGGCCGTGGTGACCGCCCTCGCCACCGAGGCCGCCATGCTCAAGCTGCGCAACCGGCCGATTAAACCCTACCTCTCCGACAACAGCTCATTGATCACTGCTTGCCTGCTGGCGCTCTCCATCCCGCCGCTCGCCCCCTGGTGGCTGATCGTGATCGGCACCGCATTCGGCATTGCGGTGGCCAAACATCTCTATGGCGGTCTTGGCAACAACACATTCAATCCCGCGATGGTCGGTTATGCCGTACTGATCATCTCTTTCCCCGCCCACATGACGCACTGGCTGGCTCCGGGCATGCTGAGCCTGCTGCATCTCCCGTTCAGCGAGCAGTTGAGCTACATCTTTACCGGCCATCTGCCGTCCGGCGCGACACTGGATACGCTGACCATGGCGACGCCGCTGGATACATTGAAGACGCAACTGCATCTGGGATTGTCGGTGGATGAGATTCGCAACATGCCGATCTACGGTTATCTGGCAGGCAAAGGCAGCGAGATGGTCGCGCTGGGATTTGCCATCGGCGGCATTTACATGATCGCCACCCGCATCATCGCCTGGGTGATACCCGTCACCTATCTCGCTACCTTGTTCATTATTGCCGCGGTGTTCCACCAGATCGATCCCGAGCACTACGTCGGCCCGCTGTTCCACCTGTTCTCCGGCGCGGCGTTGCTGGGCGCATTCTTCATCTACACCGACCCGGTCGGCAGCCCCACCACTTTCCGCGGCCGCGTGATCTATGCCTGCGGTGCCGCGCTGCTGACCTGGCTGATCCGCACCTTCGGCGGCTTCCCCGATGGCGTTGCATTTGCCGCGTTGCTGATGAACATGTGCGTGCCGCTGATCGATGCATGGACGCAGCCCAGCGTGTTCGGCAAGAAAGAGGGCAAGCAATGAAACGCATCGCCCGCTCATCGCTGCAGACCGCCATCAATCTGGTGTTCTTCGCTGTCATCGGCACCGCCATCCTGTCCGCCACCTACTACCTGACGCGCGACACCATCGCCGCCACGGTGGAAAAGGCCAAGCTGCAACTGGTATCGCAACTGCTCCCGCCCAGCTCTTACGACAACGACATCATGCAGGACATCCGCACGGTTGCTGCGGATGACATGCTGGGCACGGAAGAACCGACACAGGCACATATCGCCCGGCGCGACGGCAAGCCGGTGGCGGTGGTGCTGGAAGCCGTCGCACCGGACGGCTACAGCGGCAAGATCGCATTGATCATGTCCATCCATCCGGACGGTTCGCTGGGCGGCGTACGCGTGGTCAACCACAATGAAACGCCGGGACTGGGCGACTACATCGACATCGCCAAGAACGACTGGATCAAGACCTTCGACGGCCGTTCGCGCAGCCTGCACAAGGACGAGTTGTGGAAGGTGCGCAAGGACGGCGGTATATTCGAGCACATGACCGGCGCGACCATCACCCCGCGCGCGGTGATCAAGGCAGTGAATCGCGCCCTGCAGTATTTCGAGGCGCATCGCGACGAATTGTTCGTGGCCGATGCGCAGCCTGCAAAAGGAGCCCACAAATGACCCTCTCTGAAATGAAGGACATCGCCTATAACGGTCTGTGGAAACAGAATCCGGGACTGGTGCAGCTGCTGGGCCTGTGTCCGCTGCTGGCGGTCAGCAACACACTGGTCAACGCAGTCAGTCTGGGTATCGCCACCACGCTGGTGATGACGCTCTCCAGCGCCACCGTTGCGCCGGTGCGCAGCTATGTGCCGAACGAGATCCGCATCCCGGTATTCGTACTCATCATCGCAGTGTTGGTGACCGTGGTGCAGTACCTGATGAACGCCTACCTGTACGGCTTGTACATCGTGCTCGGCATCTTCGTGCCGCTGATCGTGACCAACTGCATCGTGCTGGCGCGCGCCGAATCGTTCGCCTCCAAGAACCCTGTCCTGCCTTCCGCCTTCGACGGCATGATGATGGGGCTCGGCCTGACCGCCGTGCTGGCCGTGCTGGGCGGCATGCGCGAGATCGTCGGCAAGGGTACTTTGCTGTCCGGTATCGATCTGCTGTTCGGCGAACAGGCCAAAGCCTGGGTGATGCCGGTCATCCCCGACTATCACGGTTTCCTGCTGGCCATCCTGCCGCCCGGTGCCTTCATCGGTCTGGGGCTGATCATCGCTGCCAAGAACTGGCTGGATCTGCGCGCCACCAGGAAAGTGGCCGCCAAGCCGGCTGCCGAGCCCTTGCCAGAGGCAGCACAGGGATGAACGCAGCCAAACGGCGCGAGATATTCCTGCGCCTGCAAGCCGCCAACCCGCACCCCACCACCGAGCTGGAACACAAGTCCGATTTCGAATTGCTGGTCGCGGTGATCCTGTCGGCACAGGCCACCGACAAGAGTGTGAACATCGCCACGCGCGAACTGTTCCCAGTCGCCAACACCCCACAAAAAATCTACGACCTCGGCGAAGACAAACTGCGCGAATACGTGCAGCGTATCGGCCTGTATCAGACCAAGAGCAAACACATCATCCAGATGTGCCGCATCCTGCTCGAACAACACGGCGGCGAAGTACCGCAGACCCGAGAGGCGCTGGAAGCGCTGCCCGGCGTCGGCCGCAAGACCGCCAACGTGATCCTCAACACCGCCTTCGGCCAGCCCACCATCGCGGTCGACACCCACATCTTCCGCATCAGCAACCGCATCGGCCTCGCACCGGGCAAGGATGTGGTGGAAGTCGAAAAGAAACTGATGAAGGTCGTACCCAAGGAATTCATGCAGGATGCGCATCACTGGCTGATCCTGCATGGACGCTATGTATGCGTGGCGCGCAAGCCGAAATGCGGCGAGTGCTGCATACAGGATCTGTGCGAATACAGCGAAAAGGTGTTCTGATGTTCCAGCCTACACGCGATGAAGCGCGACTGTTCCTGTTCGAATCCTGGCGCAAGCGCCGTGCCGGGCAACTGCTGTCGCCGCTGGAAGATCTGACTGCGCAACTCATCGACAAGCATCCCGAATATCATGCGCTGTTCGACGATCCCGAACGCAATCAGGACAAGGACTACGCACCGGATGGCGACGTGGTGAATCCCTTCCTGCATCTGATGATGCACCTGACCATCGAGGAGCAGATCAGCATCGGTCAGCCGCATGGCATACGCGAACAGTTTGCGCGGCTCACGCAGAAATACAAATCAGAACACGAAGCGCAGCACGCGATGATGGATTGTCTGGGCGAGATGATCTGGCAGGCACAGCGCAACAAGACTGCGCCCGATGCGGCTGTCTACATGCATTGTCTGGAACGACAATGAGACTCTCCAAGATCACCACGCGTACCGGCGACGACGGTACGACCGGCCTGGCCGATGGCTCGCGCCTGCCCAAGGACGATCCGCGGATCGCAGCCATCGGCAGTGTGGACGAACTCAACAGCCAGCTCGGCCTGCTGCTGAGCGAGACATTGCCCGATGCCATACGCAGCGAGTTGCTTGATATCCAGCATGATCTGTTCGATCTGGGCGGCGTATTGGCCGTCCCCGGCGCACCGTTCGATAAAGCCAAGCTGGCAAGGCTGGATGCCGCGATCGTTCGTTTCAATACCGACTTGCCGCCGCTCAAGGAATTCGTCCTGCCCGGCGGCAGTCGTGCCGCAGCCCTGTGCCATGTGGCACGCTGCGTCGCGCGGCGCACCGAGCGTGAATATGTACCACTGGCACGCGCCAGCCTTGCCCCCATCCATGGCATGCAATACCTCAACCGCCTGTCCGACCTGCTATTCATCCTCAGCCGCGCAATCAACCTTGCAGAAGGCCGGGCCGAGACACTCTGGCGCCGCAACTGACGGCCATGCCCTTAGTTTTGCACTGACGAAATATCACCTTGCAGCTATAATCCGCGCTGTATCGATAACAACCATCTGTTCTAAGGAGAGAGTTCCATGCCGCATCGCCCGCCGCAGCCAACAGAGCTGAAGACTACCAGCCACGTCCAAGACATCCTTGAGCCGCATAACGAGCCTTGGCAAGTTGAACTGAAGGACCCTGCCACTACCGTCATGACGGACTTCCATGTTCGCGGCATGTTCAAGATCACACCTGACGAGACCATCGACCAGGCCCTGCATGAAATGAAGGTCGCTGGCCTGCGCATCGCCTTCGTCAAGGACAAGGGTTCCGAAAAGCTGCTGGGTTCCATCACTGCCTACGACATCATGGGTTCCAAGCCCATGCAGTATCTGCAAAGCGTCGGCTTTGCCGATCGCGGCGTGACCCATAAGGACATCCGCGTGAGCGACATCATGGAACACACCCAGGATTGGGTCGTAGCCGAGATGCACGATGTCGAAAAGGCCACCGTGAAGGATGTGCTGACCGCCATGCAGAAGGCGGGCAAAACACACATGCCGGTACTGGAAGTCGAGGAAGGCAAGCAACCTCAATTGCGCGGCCTGTTCTCTTCTGCCAAGATCCTGCGCCTGACCGAACTCAGCCGCCAGAAGGCAGCCAAGTAAGTCAGCAGGCCTGAAACAAAAAGGGCGCATCGTAAGATGCGCCCTTTTTGTTTATCCGCTGCTTACGGCTGGGGCGGATTTGGCTTTTTGCGCAGATCGAGCAAACTCATCACATAGCCAGACAGACAATAGGCGAAGAACAGCAAGAACAGGTGCAGCGGCGGGTTCTGCGCCACGAAGATGAAGAACAGCGCAAACAGGAAGATCACGAAGAACGGCACGCTCTTGCGCATGTTGATCGACTTGAAGCTGTAGTACTTGCAGTTGCTGACCATGGACAGTCCGGCGAACACGGTCAGAGCCGCGGCATACCAGCGCAGGTCGTAACCGGTGAATTTGTTGTCCAGCATCACCCACACGAAACCCGCCACCAGTGCCGCCGCCGCCGGGCTGGGCAGCCCCTGGAAATAGCGTTTGTCGACCACATCGATGTTGGTGTTGAAACGTGCCAGACGCAGTGCCGCCCCCGTGCAATAGATGAAGGCTGCGAACCAGCCCCACTTGCCCAGATCGCGGAACGCCCATTCATACATCAGAATTGAGGGGGCCACACCGAACGACACCATGTCGGACAGGCTGTCGTACTCGGCACCGAACTCGCTCTGGGTATGGGTCAGGCGTGCGACGCGACCGTCCAGACCATCCAGCACCATCGCAATGAAGATAGACACCGCCGCGATCTCGTAGCGGCCGTTCATCGATTGCACGATGGCGTAGAAACCCGCGAACAGCGCAGCTGTCGTGAACAGGTTGGGCAGCAGATAGATGCTGCGTCTGCGCAAGTTCATTTTGCTGCGTGCGTTCATCGGGTTCATGGGATCAGTTCAACTTGGCCAGTATGGTCTCGGTTGCGCGCACTTTATCACCGATAGCGACCTTGACGGTAGCATCCAGCGGCAAGTAAACATCCACACGCGAACCGAAACGGATGAAGCCGTAGCGTTGACCGCGCGCCAGCACATCGCCCACTTTCACGTAACACAGGATGCGACGTGCAATCAGGCCAGCCACTTGCACGAAGGTCACAGTCTGTCCCTCGTTGGTTTTCAGCACGATGGCATTGCGCTCGTTCTCGCTAGATGCCTTATCCAGATCGGCATTGACGAACTTACCCGGGAAATATTGCACTTTTTCGATGACCCCATCGACCGGGCTGCGGTTGGAATGCACGTTGAACACGTTCATGAACACGCTGACCAACAGCGCTTCACGCTCACCATACAGGTCGGTAGTACGCTCGACCTTGATCACGCGGCCATCAGCAGGAGACAACACTGCGCCCGCTTCCTGCGGAATGACGCGCGCCGGATCACGGAAGAACTGCAATACGAATACAAAGATGATCCACAACGGAATCGCCCATGTGATGCACCATGCCGAGACGGCCAGTGCGGCGACCAGCGAGATCGCCAGGAACGGCCAGCCCTCACGGGCGATGATGGGGTGAGGATAATTGCTCATATGAAATTGCCGAAAAATGACAACCAATGTAAAGAAGGTGAAGCATCCGCTTCACCTTCTGTCTGTTGCTGCGCTTAGTTCTTGGACTGGTCGACCAGCTTGTTCTTGCTGATCCACGGCATCATCGCGCGCAGTTTGCCACCGACCACTTCGATCGGGTGTTCTGCGTTCAGACGACGACGTGCGGTCATCTCCGGATAGTTGGTACGGCCTTCCAGGATGAAGCGCTTGGCGTAGGAACCGTTCTGGATGTTGGTCAGGCATTCCTTCATTGCGGCACGGGCCTGGTCGGCGATCACTTGCTGGCCGGTCACGTACTCACCATACTCCGCGTTGTTGGAGATGGAGTAGTTCATGTTGGCGATGCCGCCTTCGTACATCAGGTCGACGATCAGCTTCAATTCGTGCAGACACTCGAAGTAAGCCATCTCCGGAGCGTAACCGGCTTCGGTCAGGGTCTCGAAACCGGCCTTCACCAGTTCCACTGCACCACCGCACAGCACGGCCTGTTCGCCGAACAGGTCGGTCTCGGTCTCTTCGCGGAAGTTGGTCTCGATCACGCCGCCCTTGGTGCCGCCGTTGGCAGCCGCGTAGGACAGCGCAACGTCCTTGGCCTTGCCGGTCTTGTCCTGATACACGGCGATCAGTGTCGGTACGCCGCCGCCCTTCAGGTATTCGGAACGCACGGTGTGGCCCGGGCCTTTCGGTGCGATCATGATCACGTCCACGTCAGCCGGCGGAACGATCTGGTTGTAATGGATGTTGAAGCCGTGCGCGAAAGCCAGCGCAGCACCGGACTTCAGGTTCTTGGCGATGTCGGCGTGGTACACCTCAGGCATGGTCTCGTCCGGCAGCAGGATCATCACCAGGTCGGCGCCCTTCACGGCGTCGGCAATCTCGGCGACCTTGTGGCCGGCGGCTTCAGCCTTGGCCCAGGAAGCACCACCCTTGCGCAGCGCGACGGTCACGTTCACGCCGGAATCCTTCAGGTTCTGCGCATGGGCGTGGCCCTGCGAACCGTAACCCACGATGGTCACTTGCTTGCCCTTGATCAGGGACAGGTCTGCGTCTTTGTCGTAATAAACTTTCATGTTGGCCTCGTCGAAAAAATCAATAAAAGGAAAGGTTAAATCTTCAGGATGCGTTCGCCGCGCCCGATGCCGGAGGCTCCGGTGCGTACCGTCTCCAGGATCAGCTTGCGGTCTATGGCCTGCAGGAAACTGTCCAGCTTGGAACCGGCACCGGTCAGTTCGATGGTGTAGGTCTTGTCGGATACGTCGATGACACGACCGCGGAAGATGTCGCTCATGCGCTTCAGCTCTTCGCGGTCCGCACCTTCTGCACGCACCTTGACCAGCATCAGTTCACGCTCGATGTGGTCGCCGTCGCTCAGGTCCATCACCGAAACTACGTCCACCAGTTTGTTCAGCTGCTTGTTGATCTGCTCGATCACTTCGTCGGAACCGCTGGTGACGATGGTCATGCGAGACAAGGTGGCATCTTCGGTCGGCGCGACGGTGAGCGACTCGATGTTGTAACCGCGCGCGGAGAACAGACCGGACACGCGCGACAGCGCACCCGCTTCGTTGGCCATCAACAGGGAAATGATATGTCGCATGTTACAGGTCCTCCGCCAGGATCACTTCCGACAAGCCTCTGCCGCCGGGCACCATCGGGTACACGTTCTCGGTGGAGTCGGTACGGAAGTCGAGGAACACCAGCTCGTCCTTGCGTGCGAAGGCTTCCTGCAGCGCACCTTCCACGTCGGAGGGTTTCTCCACCAGGATGCCGACGTGACCATAGGCTTCTGCGACTTTCACGAAATCCGGCAAGGCATCCATATAGGATTGCGAATAACGGTTGCCGTGGAAGAACTCCTGCCACTGGCGCACCATGCCCAGATAGCGGTTGTTCAAGGCGATGATCTTGATCGGCAAGTTAAACTGCTTGCAGGTAGACAGTTCCTGAATGTTCATCTGGATGCTGCCCTCGCCGGTCACGCAGGCGACCGTCGCGTCGGGATGTGCCAACTGCACACCCATCGCGGCAGGCAGGCCGAAGCCCATGGTGCCCAGACCGCCGGAGTTGATCCAGCGACGCGGCTGGTCGAACTTGTAGTACTGCGCGGCCCACATCTGGTGCTGACCGACGTCGGAAGCGACATACGCGTCGCCGCGCGTGATCTTGTGCAGGGTCTCGATCACAAACTGCGGTTTGATGAGTTCGCTGGAATTCTTGTAGACCAGTGAATTCGCACCACGCCATTCGTCGATCTGTTTCCACCAGTCCTTGTGTGCAGCTGCGTCCGGTTTCTGCTTGCTGCTTTTCAGCACCTTGATCAGCTCGCCCAGCACATTGGCGACATCGCCGACCAGCGGCACATCGACCTTGACGCGCTTGGAGATGGAAGCCGGGTCGATATCCAGATGGATGATCTTGCGCGGTACGGAGTTGAAGTGCGCCACGTTGCCGATCACGCGGTCGTCAAAGCGCGCACCGACGGCCAGCAGCACGTCGCAATTTTGCATGCCCATGTTGGCTTCGTAAGTGCCGTGCATACCCAGCATGCCGACGAATTGCTTGTCGCTGGCCGGATAACCGCCCAGGCCCATCAGTGTGTTTGTGCAAGGCGCGTCTATCAGGCGCACCAAGTCGGTCAGCTGCTTGGCCGCGTCGGACAGGATCACGCCGCCGCCCGCATACACCATGGGGCGCTTGGCTTCGAGCAACATCTGCGCAGCCTGCTTGATCAGGTTCGCATCGCCCGCGACTTGCGGGTGATAGGAGCGGATATTGACCGTAGAGGGATATTCGAACGCGGTCTTGGTGTTGGAGACATCCTTGGGGATATCCACCAGCACCGGGCCGGGGCGACCGCTCTTGGCCAGATAGAAAGCTTTCTTCAGCGTGGAAGCCAGATCCTTGACGTCCTTGACCAGAAAGTTGTGCTTCACGCAGGGGCGGGTGATGCCGACGGCGTCGACCTCCTGGAAGGCGTCTTCGCCGATGAAGCTGGTCGGCACCTGTCCGCTGATCACCACCATGGGAATGGAATCCATATACGCCGTGGCGATGCCGGTGACGGCATTGGTCACGCCGGGGCCGGAGGTCACCAGCGCAACGCCGACCTTGTCTGTAGAACGGGCATAGCCATCTGCCGCATGCACTGCGGCCTGTTCATGACGCACCAGCACGTGCTTGACCGTCTCCTGCTTGAACAGCTCGTCATAAATGAACAACACTGCGCCGCCGGGGTAACCGAAAACATACTCGACCCCCTCCTCCTGCAAACAGCGTATCGTTATCTCCGCACCGGTCAATTCCATGGTCTGAAACCTATATATCGCAACAATCGAAAGACCGCGCAAGATAAAGGTTAGCGGCATTTTGGTCAACCCCAATCAAGTTTCAGCCGCCCAAAAACCCTTGCTGCAACAGGAATTTGCTATCATCCGGCGACCGCGAACTTGTTCAACACCATCCGTGTCCACCCGAGAGCAGCTTTCCGATTTTCTTGCCAGCGTAGAGCGCCGCGCCTTCAAACAGGCTGCTTACGCCGTGCGCGACGAACACGCAGCACTGGACATCGTGCAGGACGCCATGATCAAGCTTGCGGAGCGCTATGGCGACAAGCCGGTGACTGAATTCCCGATGCTGTTCCAGCGCATCCTGCAAACCACCATCCTCGATCACTTCCGCCGACAAAAGGTGCGTACCGCGCATTTCAGCCTGTTTTCGTCATTCATCTCGCGCAATGAAGACGAAGAATTCGAACCTCTGGATGTGCTGCAAGACAGTGGAAATGCCAGCTTGCCAGCCACCCCGGAAGCCGCCCTGCAACAAGCAGAGATACTGGCATTGATCGAAGACGCATTGCAGCAGCTGCCCGCACGTCAACGGGAAGCCTTTTTATTGCGTTATTGGGAACGATTGGACACCGCCGAAACTGCCGTTGTCATGGGCTGCACGGAAGGAAGTGTCAAAACGCATTGTTCGCGTGCCACACATGCAATGGCCGCAACTTTGAAAGCAAAGGGAGTAGACCTGTCATGGGACACAAACTAAAACTCGACGACCTCGCGCTACTGCTGGATAGCGCATCCCGGCAGCTCGACCCGGCAACTCTGGACCGCTTGCAAGCCGTAAGACGGCAGGCGCTGGACAGACAACGCAGCGCTGCCCCTGTGCCGCTGCTGGCACGCCTCCACCACCTCGTCACGGATCATGGTGATGGCGTACACCATCACCGCCCCCTTAACTGGGTCGGGGCTTTGCTCCTGCTGCTTGCCATCCTGGCCGGCGGTTGGCAGTTGAGGCAATCGACCTTCCACGATCACGCCGACCTGGATCTGGC
Organism: Sideroxydans sp.; assembly: GCA_028687425.1. Taxonomy (GTDB): domain Bacteria; phylum Pseudomonadota; class Gammaproteobacteria; order Burkholderiales; family Gallionellaceae; genus Sideroxyarcus. The sequence continues at coordinate 15,172 of JAQUAD010000005.1, read as the reverse complement.
CATCCTCACTGATGACCTGCCGCTGCGCATGTACGTGGATTGAGTGCGATACGATGCGTCCGATACGAACCAATGTCCTGTTGACAGTGCTGGTGCTTTGTCTGCTCCCGGTGACAGCCAACGCCGAAAAGTGGAACCAACTCAGCGAGATCGCACAGCAGGTGCTCACCCCCCTGAAAGCCTCATGGGATACCCTGCCCCGCAGTGAACAGAAAAGCTTTATCGGAGTCGCCGAGGCGTATTCCTCACTTCCGCCCGAAAAACAACAGCGCTTGATCTCACAGATACATGAATGGGCAGGCCTGACCCACGAACAACGCGAGCAAGCCCGGGAGAAATTCAAAGCCTTCAGCAAAGTGCCGGAAGACAAACGCGAAGCGGTGAAAGAGATGGTCAGGGAGCAGGAACAGGAGTAGTCCTGCCCCTCATTCCGTCATCGGCGCTCGGTACGCCACAGCATGGCGAGCGCCAACCCCAGGAATATCCAACTCATCGCCGTAGCGCTCAGCACCGCCGGCCATTCATTGAGCGCCCCGAGATTGGCGAACAATCTGCCGGCAAAGTGGAAGCTCAACCCCAACACCACGCCGACGAATATCTTGCCTCCGATACCGCCTTCTCGCCGCTGATAGGACGAAAACGGCAGCGCTAGCAACATCATCACCAGCACGGCGAACGGGTATACCAGTTTATTCCAGAGAGCGATGTCATAGCGCACGGTGCTTTGCTTGTTGTCGGCCAGATGCTGCGTGTACTGGTACAGGTCCAGAGCGGACATCTGCTCCGGCAATACCAGCAACACATTCAACAGATTGGGATTGAGCGCCGTATGCCATTCCATGTCCGGCAGGCTCTCGGCCGAGGCGCCTTGCCCGGAAAAATTGGTGCGTTTGATATCTTCCAGCCGCCACAGGCGCTCTTTCAGAAAGGTCGCGCGTTTGGCTGCAGTTACACTGACCAAGCGATAACTCTCATCGAACTGGTAGATGCTGACATTCAGCAGCGAGGTGTCCGGCAATACATTACGGATATTGACGAAGCTGCCTTCGTCCTTGACCCATACGCCTGAGCGGAACTCTTTCAGGTTCACCTGCGCCTTCTGCGCCTTGAGCTTGGTCTGTTGTGCCAGCTGCTCACTGTACGGCGCAACGACCTCGCCAAACAGCAGGCATAGCACCAGCAGCGGCGCACCGATGCGCAACAGGGCATAGATCAGCTGCTTCAGTGAAACGCCCGAAGCGCGATATACCGTCAGCTCGGAATTGGCCGCCATCTGCACCAGCGCAAAGATGGTGCCGATCAGTACCGCGACGGGAAAAAGTTCGTAGACATGCCCAGGCAGGATCAGCGCCACATACAACACCATGTAGCCCAGGCTGTAATCGCCGCGCCCCATCTCGTTCAACTGGCTGATCAGATCCAGCAGCGCAAATAACATCAGCAACGCGGCGAACACCAGCGCCACACTGAAATAGATCTCGCGGGAGAGATAACGTGTCAGCAGCTTCATCGCTTCCAGCGCCGCCAGGAGAACACCGAAGATCGGTGGTAGAAGAATATTGTCAGTACAGCCAGCATGAACAAGTGCAATCCCCAGAATCCGCTCACCGGATCAAGCTTCTGTCGCGCCACCCAGGAATTGGTCACGCTGATCATGTTGTTATAGAACATATAGATCACGATGGCGGTGATCAGGTTCAGCGAACGGCCAGCGCGGTTATCCACGTAACTGAGCGGGATCGCCAGCAGGGAAAGCAGCAAGGCGCTGAACGGCAAGCCCAGTCGCCACTCCAGTTCGGACAGATTGCGCGGGGTGGGATGCTTGATGAGATAAATCGTTGAGTAAGCCTTCAAGTTGGGCTGTTCCTTGCCCAGTTCGGCGGGCTCAATACGCATGGCATAGCGCTCGAATTCGGCGATCCTGAAGTCGGCCTGCCCCGGAATGCCTTCATAGCGGGTGCCGTTCAACAGCACCAAGAAGCGGTCGCCATTCTCAGCAGTCTCCTGATACCCCTCCTTGGCCACCATGGTGCCTTCCTTGCCATGCTGCTTCGAGCGCACGAAGATATTGCCGACGCGCTTGTTTTCAGCATCGACCCCTTCCAGGAAGAACACGCGATCGGACTGTTTCGACTCGCGGAAGGCACCTGGCGACGCCACCGAGACATCGTCGCGACTGTCCAGGCGGCGTTTGTACTCATCCGCCTTGGACAGCGCCCAGGGAGACAGCACCAGACTCATCAGCGCGATGACCGCCGTCACGGGCAGTGCATACCCCAGCACCGGCCGTATCCAGCGCGTCAGACCGATGCCGGAAGAGAACCACACCACCATCTCGCTATCGCGATAACAGCGCGTCAGCGTGATCAACACCGAAAGGAACAGACTGATCGACAACAAGACTGGCAGGTAGTTGATCGCGCTGAAGCCCAGCATCACCATCACGCCATCCACCGCCAGCAAGCCGCTCACCGATTCGCCGAGAAAGCGAATCAACTGGGTAAAAACCACGATTCCGAGCAGAATGACGAACACCAGCATGCCCATGGTGGCGAATTCGCGTATAAGCGAGCGATAGAAGATGCCTCGCACACGCCGCACGTGAGCTTGCTTTGACTTTTGCGGCGGTGATTGCGGATAATCCGGCATCGACAGAATTTCGAGATCTATTGAGGAGAAGCGCGTGGAATTTAGCATAAAACAGGGCAGTCCGGAGAAGCTGAAGAGTGGTTGCATAGTCGTCGGCGTGTACGACGGCGGCAAATTATCCAAAGCGGGACAACTGCTGGACAAAGCGACCGGCCACGCCTTGAGCGATGTCATCGCGCGTGGCGACATGACAGGCAAATCCGCCTCCACGTTGTTGCTCCACAAACTGCCCGGCGCATCCGCGGAACGTGTATTGCTGGTCGGCCTCGGCAAACCTGCCGAATTGAACAACCGCAGCAGTGTAAGCATCCTGCGCGCCGCATTCAGCGCACTGCACGCCACATCGGCCAAGGATGCGGCACTATTCATCACCGACGACGGCGCAGGCAAGGACGCAAGCTGGGTGCTGAAACAGGCCGTACTGGCAGCAGCCGACGGCGCATACCGCGCTGACAGCCTGAAGAGCAAACCGTCCAAGCCGGCTACGCTGAAACAAGTGACCTTCGTCACGTTGGAAAAGCCCAGCGCGGAAATGAAGAAGGCCGTCGCTCAGACAGCGGCCGTCACGCGCGGCATGACGCTGACCAAGGACCTGGCCAACCTGCCCGGCAACATCTGCACGCCCACCTACCTCGCCGCCAAGGCGCTGGCACTGAGCAAGGCGCACAAGAAGATCAAGACCACCGTACTGGAAAAGAAGGACATGGAGAAGCTCGGCATGGGCTCTTTCCTGTCCGTCACCCGCGGCAGCGCGCAGCCGCCCAAACTGATCACGCTGGAATACAACGGTGGTGCTAAAACACAGAAACCCATCGCACTGGTAGGCAAGGGCATCACCTTCGACACCGGCGGCATCTCGCTCAAGCCGGGTGCCGACATGGATGAGATGAAGTACGACATGAGCGGTGCGGCCAGTGTGTTCGGCACCCTGCAGGCCATCGCCGAGATGGAACTGCCGATCAACGTGGTCGGCGTGATCCCAACTTGCGAGAACATGCCCAGCAGCACTGCCACCAAACCCGGAGACATCGTCACCTCAATGTCCGGCCAGACCATCGAGATCCTCAACACCGATGCCGAAGGCCGCCTCATCCTGTGCGATGCACTCACCTACACCGCCAAGTTCAAGCCTGACACCGTGATCGACATCGCCACCCTCACCGGCGCATGTGTGATCGCGCTGGGCCATGTCGCCAGCGGCATGTTCGCCAACGAAGACAAGCTTGCACAGGAACTCATCGCTGCGGGCGAACAATCGCACGACCGCATCTGGCAACTGCCGTTGTGGGACGACTACCAGCCGTTGCTGGACAGCAACTTCGCTGATATCGCCAACATCGGCGGCCGCGCCGGTGGCACTATCACCGCGGCCTGCTTCCTGTCCCGTTTCACCAAGGACTACCGCTGGGCGCACCTGGACATCGCGGGCACGGCCAACAAGTCTGGCAAGGACAAGGGCGCAACCGGCCGTCCCGTGCCATTGCTCACGCAATATCTGATCAACCGCACCACACGCAAGTGACCCGCGTCGATTTCTACACCGGTAGCGAAGACAAGCTACGCACCGCATGCCAGCTGAGCCAGAAGGCGATGCAAAGCGGCATGCGCGTGCTGTTGCATGTACCGGATGCAGAAACGGCGAACAGGCTGGACAAATTGCTGTGGCACTACCCGCCCACGGCCTTCATGCCGCATTGCCATAGCGGCGATGCCGAGGCCGGCGACATGCCGGTCGTCATCGCTTGCGATGAGAACTTCCCGCATTCCGAACTACTGATCAGTCTGCATGACGAATGCCCAACCTTCTTCAGTCGTTTCGAACGCGTGATCGAGATCGTCGGCCATGATGCCGAAGACGCCGCACGCGGTCGCAACCGCTTCAAGTTCTATCGCGACCGCGGCTACGAACTCAAACACACCGATCTGGCCAAGCTGCGCGCATGAGCACGGACGAATTCAAACAGGACGCCCCGCCCGACCTGCCGGTACTGACCGAGATCGTCAGCGGCGATGACCTGCCCACCCTGACCGACATCGTCGCAGAGCCCGCAGCCGAAACGCCCGCCTTCGAACTCGATCCCATCGTTGCCGACGAGCCTGTGGAAGCGGAAGCGCCGTTCGAGATCACGCCGCAACTGGAAGCGCATCTGGAAACCCTGTTCATGCAGCGTTTGCTGCCGCGTCTGGAAGAAGCGCAGCGACAGGCCGTCGCCCAGACCTGGGCTGAGCTGAAAGACGAGTTGCCGCAAATCATCCGCGACACGCTCCCGCCGCGCTCATAAACCTGCAAGCAGCCCGCGGCCGGTGCGCCGTCTTGATATAATCGCGCCTTCCTCAAGACTCGCTACAGGCCTCACGCCGCATCGCAATGACTCAATCCAAAGAACTCGCAAAAAGCTTCGACCCCAAAGACATCGAATCCCGCTGGTATCCGGCATGGGAATCCGCCGGACACTTCAAGGCTGGCGTGGATGCCAGCAAGCAGGACAACTTCTGCATCCTGTTGCCGCCGCCCAACGTCACCGGCACGCTGCACATGGGCCACGGCTTCAACCAGACGCTGATGGACGCCCTCACCCGCTACCACCGCATGAAGGGCGACAACACCCTGTGGCAACCGGGCACCGACCATGCGGGCATCGCCACGCAGATCGTGGTGGAACGCCAGTTGGATGCGCAAGGTGTGTCGCGCCACGATCTGGGCCGTGAGAAATTCATCGAAAAGGTGTGGGAGTGGAAGGAATATTCCGGCAACACCATCACCAAACAGATGCGCCGCCTCGGCACGTCACCCGACTGGTCGCGCGAGCGTTTCACCATGGACGAAGGCTTGTCCCAATCCGTTACCGAGACCTTCGTACGCCTGTTCAACGAAGGCCTGATCTATCGCGGCAAACGTCTGGTGAACTGGGACCCGAAACTGCACACCGCTGTGTCCGACCTGGAAGTCGTGCAGGAAGAAGAAGACGGCTTCATGTACCACATCCGCTATCCGCTGGCAGATGGCTCCGGCCACCTGACCGTCGCGACGACGCGTCCCGAGACCATGCTGGGCGACGTGGCTGTGATGGTGCATCCGGAAGACGAACGCTATAAACATCTCATCGGCAAGCAAGTCACCCTGCCGCTGTGCGACCGTACCATCCCGGTCATCGCCGACGAATATGTGGACAAGGAATTCGGCACCGGCATGGTCAAGGTCACACCTGCACATGACTTCAACGACTATGCCGTGGGTCAGCGCCACAAGCTGGAGATGATCTCCGTGCTCACGCTGGATGCCAAGATCAACGAGCATGCGCCCAAGCAATATCAGGGGCTGGACCGCTTCGCCGCACGCAAGCAGATCGTCGCCGACCTCGAAGCGGCAGGCGTATTCGAGAAAGCCGAGAAGCACAAACTGAAGGTGCCGCGCGGCGACCGTACCGGCGTAGTCATCGAACCGATGCTGACCGACCAGTGGTTCGTGGCAATGAGCAAGCCCGGCGAGAACGGCAAGTCCATCACCGAACAGGCGCTGGAATGCGTGAGCTCGGGCGAGATCAAGTTCCACCCCGAGAACTGGGTCAACACCTACAACCAGTGGCTGAACAACATTCAGGACTGGTGCATCTCGCGCCAGCTGTGGTGGGGTCACCAGATTCCGGCATGGTACGGCGTGAACGGCGAAGTGTTCGTGGCGCATGACGAAGACGAAGCACGCAAGCTGGCGGACAAGGCAGGTTATGCAGGGCAACTGGATCGCGACAACGACGTGCTCGATACCTGGTTCTCTTCCGCGCTGTGGCCGTTCTCCACGCTGGACTGGACCGGCGATGCCGCCAAGGATGCGCAGAACCCGTTCGTGCAGCAATACCTGCCCTCCTCCGTGCTGGTCACCGGCTTCGACATCATCTTCTTCTGGGTGGCGCGCATGGTGATGATGACCAAGCACATCACCGGCAAGATCCCGTTCAACGATGTGTATGTGCACGGCCTGATCCGCGACGCGGAAGGTCAGAAGATGTCCAAGTCCAAGGGCAACGTGCTCGACCCGATCGACCTGATCGACGGCATCGATCTGGATACGCTGATCAAGAAGCGCACCACCGGTTTGATGAACCCCAAGGATGCGGAGAAGATCGAGAAGCGGACGCGCAAAGAATTCCCGGACGGCATCACCGCCTTCGGCACCGATGCACTGCGTTTCACTTTTGCCTCGCTCGCTTCACCGGGCCGCGACATCAAGTTCGACATGCAGCGTTGCGAGGGCTATCGCAACTTCTGCAACAAGCTGTGGAACGCCACGCGCTTCGTGCTGATGAATTGCGAAGGCAAGGATGTGGGACAAGACGAATCGCTGCCGCTGGAATTCTCATCCGCCGACAAATGGATGATCAGCGAATTGCAGAAGGCCGAAGCCGACATGGCGACACAGTTCGCCGACTACCGTTTCGACATGGCTGCACGCGCCGTGTACGAACTGGTGTGGAACACTTACTGCGACTGGTATGTGGAACTGGCCAAGGTGCAGATGGCGAACGGCAATGAAGCGCAGCAACGCGCCACGCGCCGCACGCTGGTACGCGTACTGGAAGCCATCCTGCGCCTGGCCCACCCCATCATCCCGTTCATCACCGAAGAGCTGTGGCAGTCAGTCGCGCCGATGGCGAACAAGTCTGGCGACACCATCATGTTGCAAGCCTATCCCAAGGCTGAGGCGGACAAGATCGATGAGGCTGCCAGCGCGCAGATCGTACTGTTGCAGGAACTCACCACCGCTTGCCGCAGCCTGCGTAGCGAGATGAACCTGTCGCCTGCAGCACGTGTGCCGTTGATCGCAGCCGGTGATGCGACGGTACTGAACGCACTCGCACCGTACATCAACAGTCTGGGCAAATTGAGCGAGGTGCAAGTCGTAGCCGAGCTACCGGAAGGCGACGCGCCGGTGTCCATCGTCGGCAATTACAAACTGATGCTGAAAGTGGAGATCGACGTTGCTGCGGAACGCGAGCGTCTGGACAAGGAGATCGCGCGTCTGAGCAACGAGATCACCAAAGCCAATGCAAAACTGGGCAATGAAAGTTTCGTGGCGCGCGCTCCGGCGGCAGTGGTGGAGCAGGAAAAGAAACGTCTGGAGGATTTCAGCGCAACGCTGGAACAGCTGCAGGCACAGCGCAAGAAGTTCGACTGATGTCAGCCTGTCATGCCTGCCGAGGCTGGCATGACAGGTTTTAACGACGGCGTATCAGGAACACGAACTCGTCACCTAGCTCATTCGATGACAGCAGTTCGTTGCCGGTCTTGCCGCAGAAGTCCATGAAGTCCTTGGGCGCACCTTTGTCAGTCGCCACGACTTTCAATACTTGCCCGGAATCCATCGCTGAGAGCGCCTTCTTCGCACGCAGGATGGGCAAAGGGCACGCCAGCTTGCGTACATCCAGTTCTACGTCAAATACATCGGCGCTCACGCGACCAGCTCTCCACCGGATTGTGCCCAGGCCAGAATGCCGCCTTGCAGATTGGCGACGCTGCTCAATCCCTGGGCCGATGCAAATGCGGCTGCCTGCGCCGAACGTCCGCCCATCTGGCAATAGAACACTGTGGTCTTGTCTGCCGCCAATTCGCTCAGACGCAGAGGCAGCAGATGCAAGGGCATGCAGATCGCGCCTATGATGTAGCCGCGTGCGATCTCGGCATCGGTACGCACATCCACCAGTTGCACATCCTGCTTCTCCAGCATCTCATGCAACTCGGCAACCGTGATATTCGCAAAACCTGTCATTCCCACCTACTCCATTTAATTGTTCATTGACCTTCTTCATGGTCGCTCAGCAAACGCGCAATACGCGTATTGGCGACTGAAAGTCGCTTGACGACGATACGCAGGAAAGCCTCGTCGAATCGATAACGGCAGTTCGAACTGGACTGCGATAACACTGACGGATCGATCTCGATCAGCTTCACGTCAGTCTTGGCCAGCACATCGGTACTCCGCTTGGCGCCTTTCTCACTCAGATGTGCCATCTCGCCGAAACAGTCGCCCTTGTGCAACAAGCTGAGCAAGCGGCCTTGCTTGACCACGCGCACCGAGCCGTTGGCAATGATGAAGAAGTTCTGACCTTCTTCACCTTCGCGCAGTATCTGCTCCCCCTTGTGTATCTTGCGCCACTCACTGATACGCAGCACTTCCCATAGTTCGACGTCATTGAACTGCTTGAAGAAGGGCAGTGCCCGCAGCGTATCGAACTTTTCGGTATCGTATATTTGCTCCTGCTGCGGGACGTTATCGCTGATGAAGGAAACCAGGTCGCGCGCCATCTCATCCCAGGTCTTGTAGCGGCCGGCGACATCCTTGTGCATCGCGCGCAATACGATGGCATCCAATACCGGCGGTATCTCCGGGCGATATGTGCTGGGAGGCGGCGGCTGGATGTTCATGATCTGGTAGATCATGCTGTAGTTGTTGGCCGCATCGTATGGCAACTTTCCGGTCAGCAGCCGGTACATGGTCACCCCCAGCGAGTAGATGTCAGTCTGGTGCGAGAGGGGCTGTTCCTTGATCTGTTCGGGCGACATATAGGCGGGCGAACCGACGCCGCTGACCTGTGTTGTCTGCTGGCTCTCGATCACCGCCGCGCCGAAATCGGAGATCTTGATGTCGCTCTCGCCGCACAGCAGGATATTCGCAGGCTTGATGTCGCGGTGGATGACACCCTGATACTGGGCATATTCCAGCGCTTTACAGCATTTGTAGATGATCTCTGCAGTCCGCCCCAGCGGTAACAGGTGGTCGACTTCAGCCAGTCTTTCCAGCGTCTCACCTTCGACATATTCCATCACCATGTAATTCGTATCGCCTTCCATGATGGCGTCGAATATCTTCACGATATGCGGGTGGGACAACTTGCCGGCAAGCGATGCCTCGGTCAGCAACAGCTTGCGGAACGCCTTGCCGCTTGAGCTATTGTTCAGGACATTGGCATTGAATACCTTGAGCGCAACCTGCTGCTCATTGAAGGGGTCGAGCGCGAGATACACGGTGCTGGTCGCGCCGTGTCCGAGTTCTTTGACGATATGGTATTTGCCTATGGATTCCATACTGAGATCGCTCGAATGGGAGCGCATTCTGCGGCTTTGATGTCCTGCTGTCCAGCCGGGGAACCTGTTTGAGGCGGTGCTATCATAGCCTCCATGAAAAAAATCCTGCCTTTCGTTCTCCTGATCTCCTCCCTGAACCTGCATGCGGAGGGTCTGCCCGATCTGGGTGACGAATCTCAAACCGTGATCTCTCCGCATATGGAAAGGCAGATAGGCGAACAGAGCATGTTCCAGATCAGGGCCAGCGAACAATATCTGAGCGACCCCGAAGTCACGGATTACCTGAACCGACTCGGCAAGCGACTGGTCGCCAGCAGCAGCGAACCCAGCCAGCCGTTCGAGTTCTTCGTCATCGACGATGCGGCGATCAACGCCTTTGCCTTGCCGGGCGGTTTCATCGGCGTGAATACCGGGCTGATCATGCTTTCGCAGAGCGAGTCTGAACTGGCTTCCGTATTGAGCCATGAGATCTCGCACGTGACCCAGCATCATCTGGCGCGCATGATCTCCGGCAGAAAATACGACTCAATAGCCGCGATGGCGGCCGTCGCAGTCGCCATTCTGGCTGCACGCGACAATCCGCAAGCTGCGCAAGCTGGTATCGTCGGCGTGCAAGGCGGTTTCATGCAACGGCAGCTGGATTTCACGCGCGAGCACGAAAAAGAAGCGGACCGCATCGGACTCGATCTGTTGCAGAAGTCCGGCTTCGACTCGCATGCGATGCCCAGTTTCTTCGAGCGTCTGCAACATGCCACACAATTGGTCGAGGGCGACACGCCCAGCTATTTGCGCACCCACCCGCTCACGACGGATCGCGTGGCGGATGTTGAGAATCGTGTACAACACATCCCGTTCAAGCTGGTTGCCGACAGTCTGGATTTCCATCTGATGCGCGCCCGCTTGAATGCGATGCAGAAACCGCCACGCGAAGCGGTTGCATACTTCCAGTCGGCATTGGGTGCGCAACGTTTTGGCAACCAGATCGCACAACGTTACGGCCTGGTACTGGCCCTGTTGCGCGACAGGCAGGAAAAGCGTGCCACACAGGAATTCAACACACTTCACAAGCAGGCACCGCACAATGCCACCATCGAAACGCTGGCCGGACGCATACGCCAGCTTGACCCGCACGACAGCGGCGTTCTGGATTTCTATCGCGCAACGTTGAAGGAGTATCCGACACACCGCGCGCTGATCTACGATTACGCACTGCTGCTGCTGCATATGCAGCGCTACTCAGAGGCGCTGAGCCTGCTGGACGAACAGATCAATCGCGACGGTAATGATGCCGCGCTGTATGAATTGCAAGCACGCGCTTATACGGCGCTGGGACGGCATCAGGAAGCGCACCACGTGTTGTCCTACTATCAGATATTGCACGGCAATCTGCGCGGTGCGATAGAACAGCTGGAACTGGCGAAACTGGCAGGCAATGATTACTACCAGCTCTCCACCATCGAAACGGAGTTGCGCCAGTATCGGGAGATACTCGATGCGCAACGCAAAAAGAAATGATCAGCTGATGCGTTGAGAAGCTTGTAGCGTCAGCAGCAACTGGCGGACCGGACTGGGAATGGCGGCACCAAGCGCTTCGCCCACCTCCAGCCAGATGCATCCTTGCTGCTGAAGTCTGACGGGCTTGCGTGCCAGTTCAAGTAAAACCGGCCGAATGCTCAGTTTGAAGTGTGTAAATACATGGGTGAAGGCAGCCATCTCGCGTCGCTGGAGTATCTCCATCCCGTTCTGCAGCAGATAGTTGCCCTCTCCCTCCGCCTCGACTTGCGGGGTGCACCACAACCCTCCCCATATCCCACTGGCAGGACGTTTTTCCAGCATGATCTCGCTACCATGCTTCAGTAGCAGGAAGGTCGCCTCTCGTTCAGGTACGCGCTTGCGCGGCCGTGGCGCAGGAAGCTGCTCTACGCGCTGACTGCTGAACGCCACGCAGTCGGCGTTTACTGGACAATTCGCGCAACGTGGGCGGGATCGGGTACATACGGTGGCCCCCATGTCCATCAGGGCTTGTGTGTAGACAGCGATATCACGCGCAGGCAGCAACCTTTCTGCATGCTCCCACAGACTTTCTTCTACTTTCCTCTCGCCTGTCCAGCCATCAATCCCCAAGTATCGCGCCAGCACGCGCTTCACATTGCCGTCCAGAATCGCGCGACATTCATGTCTGGCCAGCGCCGAGATCGCAGCCGCTGTCGAACGTCCTATACCCGGCAGTTCCAGCAAGTGCTCATATGTAGCGGGGAACTCTCCGCCGTATTCGGACACGATGCGTTGTGCCGCCTTGTGCAGATTGCGGCCGCGGGCGTAGTAGCCGAGACCGCTCCAGTGAGCCAGCACCTGCTCTTCCGTGGCTGCAGCCAAGGTCGCCACATCCGGAAACGATTGGATAAATCGCAGGTAGTACGGAATAACTGTCGTCACCTGTGTCTGCTGCAACATGATCTCCGACAGCCAGACACGGTAAGCCGACTCTCCTTGCCAGGGCAGGTCGTGGCGGCCGAACTCTTTTTGCCAGCGTATCAACCGGCTGGAGAAGGTTTTCACGCGATATTCGCTGGGCTGGCGACAATCACTTGAGCAGTCCCTTCAAACCTTGCTTGAGCTTTTCTTGTGCCTTGGCTTTGGCAGCCGCTTTCTCTGCTTCGAGCCTGGCTTTGGCTGCAGCGCTCGCAGCAGCCTTTTCTGCATTGAGCTTCGCCTTCAAGGCGGCTTTCTCTTCATTCAGACGTTGACGCGCGATATCCGCCAGCAACTCGGCATAATCCACTTTGATCTTGATAGCATCGAAAGGCCCATAGACATGCACCGGCAGCGTTCCGGTGCGTCCCTGTTCTGTCTTGGCCATGATGACTTTGGCGTTGTAGTCCATCTTGTCATGGCCAATATCCACATCGCCGCTGCCAGCCAGTCTTAGCACGGTAGATTTGACCGACAGATCGTCGTTATGGGCAACACCATTCCTGATCTTGAGGCTTGCCTTGAATTCGCTGAATTCGGTTTTTTCGTTCTTGTTGACTCCGAGCGTCTCAGCCTTGGTGTCCTTGTTCAGATTCTGCACGCCTTGCACCAGTTTGCCGAGATCGATACCACGAATCACACCATCAGCCAATTCGACCGAGGCCGTGCCGTTCAATGCTTTCTTGAGCGCACCGACAGTATTGCCCTGAGTGGTCACGGCCAGAGAGATATTGCCTTTCCCCTCAGCCAGCTCCAGTTCTGCCGCATCCTTCATCAGCGGGGCAATTTCGACCCCGCTCAGTTTCTGCGTGATGCCAAAACTGGAAGTATGCGCATCGATTCGCAACTTGCCGTTGATTGCCCCTTGATACAGGCTGGCGGACAACGGCTCGACATTTACGATGCCATCCTGGGCTTTCAGATCGATTCGCAATTTGGACAGCTTCACATTGACCGCCTTGAGCGCCCCGATACGCAAGCTGCCATTCGCATCCAGTACATTCAATGCAGACAAGTCAAACGGTTGCTCGGGCTCTGCCTTTTTAGGCGTATCTTCCTTGGCTACGCTACGCGGCAGATAAGGGTCCAGGTCGAGCTTATCAAGCTCGATGTCATAGCGGATGACTGGCACCTTGAAATTCTTGAGCGCCGCTTCAGCCTTGATCTGGCTTTGCAGCAGACCGCCAGTGAATTTCGCATGTACACTCTGACGCTCAAGATCGGCTTGCACGCTACCTTTGAGCGAACTCTCGACCACTTTACCCGGCAGCTTCTCGCCGCTGGCCTTCAGACCGATATTCAGGTCTTTCAGGTTGAACTGCATGGTCTTCAAGCTACCGATGAGTACCGTATCGATCTTGGCATTGAAGGACTGATCCGCCTGAACCAGCCCGGCTTGCAAAGACAACCCCTGCAAGCTGAACTTGTCCATATTCCCTTTGAATACAGGAAGATCCAACACTGCATTTGCCTTGCCGAAGCCACCGTCAAAGCTGGCGGCGAAGTGCAGGTTAGCGCCAGCGAAATCCTCTCGTTTCAAGCTGATGCTTGGCACAGTCAGGTGGGCTTCAAATGGCTCGCCTGCTTTTTTTCCTGCAGCATTAAACACAAACAGATTCAATTCGTAGTTCTGGCTCTGCAATTCGGCACTTGCATCACCAGCCAGCTTGAGCGTTAACCCGGAAATATCCAGCACAGATCCCTCGGCATTGAGCTCCAGGCCTTTCAATGCGAATTTGTTGTTCTCGAGGTCGAAGCTCAATGTCGTTGCCATATGCACACCGACATCGGTCTTGGGTTGGCTGGTCTGGATACGTGCCGAAAATTCAACTGGCGTGGGCATGCCGTTGGTCAACCGGCCGGTCTTGAGGTTTAGTTTGGAAATGCTGACTTTATTGCCAACCACCTGATCATCGTACTGAAGTTCACAATTCTCAATCGCAACACTTGCCACATCAAAAGCCACCGCCGATGAATTGCTAGTTTGCTGACTGGCCGGTTCGGCCTTCTCACCGGATTGAAGCAAGTCGTCCAGGTTGGTCTTGCCATTCTTGTACTTGGTGACATTGACCTTCACACCACTGACATTGACCTGATTTACGACCATCTGCTTCTTCAGCAGCGGCCATACCGCCAAGGATACACTTGCATCAGAAACAGATGCGAACTCTTTCTCGCTTTGGAATTCAGAAAGCGATACCTTCCCCAGACGCGCACCAATGCTGGGAAAGAACATGAGCTTAATATCACCGTCCAATTTCAAGGTACGGTGCGTACTATCCTGCACTGCCTGGACGATCTGCTGCTTATAAGCATTGGGGTCGAACGTCAGCGCGACATACGCGAGGACCGTGGATACCGTGGTCACGATGCCTAATACTGACCACAACGCATATTTGAGGATTTTTTTCATATACCCGCCTTGCTTCGATTGATGTCGCGATTATATCGGAGCTGCAACGCAAAAACCCTCAGAAGCACGCGCACGGCTAATGCTGCTTCAGACTGATGGAAATAAAAAACCCCTCAGATTCTCTGAGGGGTTTTTTATTTGTAAGGAGTCTGACGATGACCTACTTTCACATGGGTAATCCACACTATCATTGGCGCGGGGTCGTTTCACTGTCCTGTTCGAGATGGGAAGGAGTGGTACCAACCTGCTATGGTCGTCAGACATAACTGGCGTTGTTTGCTTTGGCCTGATGGCTTTGGGCAAGCAACATAATCTTGGAAGAAGTAAATGTGTTTCGATTGTTGCGAGTACTGTATTACTTGCGCTTGCCTAATGTTATAGGATCAAGCCTCACGGGCAATTAGTATCGGTTAGCTTAACGCATTACTGCGCTTCCACACCCGACCTATCAACGTGGTGGTCTTCCACGACCCTACAGGGGCATCAAGTGCCCAGGGAAGTCTCATCTTGAGGCGAGTTTCCCGCTTAGATGCTTTCAGCGGTTATCTCTTCCAGATA
>JAQUAD010000055.1 GCA_028687425.1 Sideroxydans sp. | reverse complement strand
GCGCTTCCTCCCGTTGCCAGATCGTGCCAAACACAAACAAAAAAAAGCCCGCAATTACGCGGGCTTAGCGGCATTTCATGCCATCAGGTGCCTGGCTGTGCCAGACGCGGAATCATTCCCACTCGATGGTGGCAGGCGGTTTTCCCGAGATGTCGTACACCACGCGGTTGATGCCGCGCACTTCGTTGATGATGCGATTGGAAACCTTGCCCAGCAGTTCATACGGCAGGTGCGCCCAGTGTGCAGTCATGAAATCGCTGGTCACCACTGCGCGCAGCGATACGACCCATTCATAAGTGCGGCCATCCCCCATCACACCGACCGATTTGACCGGCAGGAATACGGTGAATGCCTGTGATGTCTTGTCGTACCAACTCTTTCCATCTTCATCGCGTGCTACACGCAGTTCTTCGATGAAGATAGCATCGGCGCGGCGCAGCAAGTCCGCATATTCCGCCTTAACCTCACCCAGGATACGCACGCCCAGGCCTGGGCCTGGGAAAGGATGGCGATACACCATGTCTGCCGGCAGACCCAGTGCGACACCGAGTTCACGCACCTCATCCTTGAACAGTTCGCGCAACGGCTCCAGCAGCTTCAGATGCATGGACTCCGGCAGGCCGCCCACGTTGTGATGGCTCTTGATGGTGTGCGCTTTCTTGGTCTTGGAACTGGCCGACTCGATCACATCCGGATAGATGGTGCCCTGTGCCAGCCATTTTGCGCTCTTCAACTTGGCGGATTCGCGCTGGAACACTTCGACGAACTCGCGACCGATGATCTTACGCTTCTGCTCGGGATCGGTGACCCCTGCCAGATGCTTCATGAACTCGCCACTGGCATCCACATGCACGATCTTCATGTGCATGTTCTTGCCGAAGGTCTCCATCACCTGCGCGCCTTCGTTCAGGCGCAACAGACCGTTGTCGACGAACACGCAGGTCAGCTGGTCGCCGATGGCGCGGTGGATCAAGGCCGCTGCAACGGAGGAGTCCACACCGCCAGACAAGCCCAGGATGACCTCTTCGTCACCGACCTGTTCCTTGATCTTCGCCACTGCTTCAGCGATGTAGTCCGGCATGTTCCAGTCCTGACCGCAACCGCAGATGTCATGCACAAAACGGCCGATGATGGCCTTGCCCTGATGGGTGTGGGTAACTTCCGGGTGGAATTGCACGGCATAGAAGCGGCGCGATTCATCCGCCATCGCCGCAAACGGCGTTGCCTCGTTGGAGGCGATGACGCTGAAACCAGGCGGGATCGCCGTGACCTTATCGCCATGGCTCATCCACACATCCAGCAGGCCATGACCTTGAGCATTGGTCTTGTCCTGGATGCCGTCGAACAGTTTGGAGTGACCGTGCGCACGAATCTCGGCATAGCCGAATTCGCGCACCGTACCGCTCTCGACCTGACCGCCCAGTTGCGCCGACATGGTCTGCATGCCGTAGCAGATGCCGAACACCGGCACGCCGAGATCGAACACCACTTGTGGCGCCTTGGGCGTTTCGTCTTCGTAAACGGAGTTCGGGCCGCCTGAGAGGATGATGCCTGCCGGATCGAAAGCGCGGATGTCTGCTTCGGACATATCCCAGGGATGCAGTTCGCAATAGACATGTGTCTCGCGCACGCGGCGGGCGATCAATTGGGTGTATTGCGAACCGAAGTCGAGGATGAGGATCTTTTTATGCATAGTCGTACTTAGATAGATGGAAACAAAAAAGGCGGGCAAACCCGCCTTTTGTTAATCGATGTGATAGTTCGGCGCTTCCTTGGTGATCTGCACGTCGTGTACGTGAGACTCGCGGATACCGGCTGCCGTGATCTGCACGAACTCGGCGTTGGCGTGCACGGTCGGGATGTCCTTGCAACCCAGATAGCCCATGCTGGCACGCAGACCGCCCAGCAATTGATGGATGACTGCCAGCACGCTGCCCTTGTATGGCACGCGACCTTCGACGCCTTCCGGCACCAGTTTGTCGTTGTTGCCTTCGGTGTCCTGGAAGTAACGGTCCTTGGACCCCTGTTGCATCGCACCCAGGCTGCCCATGCCGCGGTAAGACTTGTAGGAGCGCCCCTGGAACAGTTCGATCTCGCCCGGCGCTTCTTCGGTACCGGCGAACAGGCCGCCCAGCATCACGCAATTTGCACCGGCCGCGATGGCCTTGGCGATGTCGCCAGAGAAGCGCACACCACCATCGGCGATCAGCGGCACACCTGTGCCGGCCAGTGCTTCCGAGACATTGTGGATCGCAGAGATCTGCGGTACGCCCACACCGGCCACCATACGGGTGGTACAGATGGAGCCGGGGCCGATACCGACCTTGACGCCATCGGCGCCATGATCGACCAGCGCCTTGGCCGCAGCTGCCGTCGCGATGTTGCCGCCGATGACATCGATCTGCGGAAAGTTCTTCTTGACCCACTGCACGCGGCTTAGCACGCCTTGCGAATGGCCGTGGGCGGTATCCACCACGATGACATCCACACCGGCTTCGACCAGCAATTGCACGCGCTCTTCGGTACCCTCGCCCACGCCGACCGCAGCGCCTGCGCGCAGGCGACCCTGGCTATCCTTGCAGGCATTCGGATGTTCGGTCGACTTGAGGATGTCTTTCACCGTCATCAGTCCGCACAGTTCGAACGCGTCGTTCACCACCAGCACGCGCTCAATGCGATGTTTGTGCATCAGGGCACGGGCTTCGTCGTGGCTGGCGTTCTCATTGACGGTGATCAGACGCTCGCGCGGCGTCATGATGTTGCTGACCGGTTGATCGAGGTTGTTTTCGAAACGCAGGTCACGGTTGGTAACGATACCCACGACATTCTTGCCTTGCAGGACCGGTAACCCGGAGATGTTGTGTTGATTGGTCAATTTCAGCACATCGCGCACCGACATTTCCGGTGTGATGCTGATCGGATCCTTGACCACGCCGCTCTCGAAGCGTTTGACCTTGGCCACATGGGCAGCCTGCTCTTTCGCAGTCATGTTCTTGTGGATGATGCCGATACCACCTTCCTGGGCCAGCGCGATGGCCAGGCGTGCTTCGGTGACGGTATCCATCGCTGCCGACAGCAGCGGGATATTCAACTGGATGTTGCGAGTGAGCTGGGCACGCAGACTGACATCGCGCGGCAGGACATCGGATTGCGCAGGAAGCAATAGAACATCATCGAATGTGAGAGCTTTTTGAGTGATACGCATGGAACCTTCCTCCGCAAAGCGCGCATTATATCAAAACTTGCCGCTGCAACTGCGCCAGCTTGCACTGCCCGCTTTCTGCTTATCGCTTGTTTCCCATCACGTAAATGATGTGCTCAAAGAACAACTCGCACCAGTCCAGATCGCTGCCTTTCAGTGTCTGCAGCAGCTTGTTGACTTCAGCCAGAGGCCAGTTGGGATTGTAT
The DNA here is from genome assembly GCA_028687425.1 of Sideroxydans sp. Lineage (GTDB taxonomy): Bacteria > Pseudomonadota > Gammaproteobacteria > Burkholderiales > Gallionellaceae > Sideroxyarcus. Next base: position 14,006 of record JAQUAD010000055.1, on the reverse strand, counting down.
GTGACCAGCTTGTCCAGCGAATAATGCGGCAAAAGAGCCTGCATCTTGCCGGCGTGCTTGCTGATGCCATCCAGCATCAGGGCCAAGTCGTTATCCTCACGCAGCCCGGCAGCCATGTCTCCATACTGCTTGGGATGCTCACGTGTGTACTCGACGAACCGGTTCAGCACGTGATAGAACTCACCTTCGTTGTTCTGGGTTACTTCGTCCCCAAGCATGTAGGGAAAGACGGCGAGTTCCAGCCAGTAATAGTTCAGCTTGGGATTGCGCCATTTGCTGACACCGACAAAGCCCTGTCGCGCTTGCGCCCGCTGCACGCAATCCTCAAGGATGAGTCGGTCCGAGGCGCGTTCGATCAGGTCAGGGTCTTTCAATACTATGGGTTTGACCAGGAAGAAATCGGGGAAGTCTTCGAACAGCTTGCCGGAAGTCTGATGCGACCGATAATAGGTGCGGAAGAGCCGCAGCACCAGATCCTGATTGCTCTCCACGCGCATGAAATCCTGCCTCTGATTTGATGGTGACTTGCTGTGCGGCATCAACCCTCCAACTAAAACCGATTCCAGGTACCTGTTCAGGTACCTATGCCCAGACCAAGGGACGTGAATGATAAATTGACGCTCCACAAATTAATAGGTAGTTTTGCACCAATTCTCTTCGGGGGTGCCATGAAACCTGCTACTGCACTATTGTTACTAAGCTTCATCTCGCTATCTGCTCACGCCGCACTTAATAAATGGGTGGATGCGGAAGGCAAAGTCCACTACTCCGACTCTCCGCCGGCGGACGCCAAGGTCGAGTCCGTGCGTAATATCGCCGGCAAAGGCCAGGAAGCAGCACCTGCTGACATTTCTCCCAAAAGTTACTCGCAGCGCGAAGCCGAACTGAGGAAAGCGCGCCTGGAAAAAAAGGAAGCCGCGGAAAATTCGGCACGCGAAGCCGCGCAGCAGCAGGAAAGGAAACAGATTTGCGCCGCCGCGCGTGAGAATCTGCGCGCGCTGGAAAACGGCACCCGTTTGGTGACCTACGACGAGAACGGCGAAAAGCGCTTCATTGATGATGCCGATCGCGCCCAGCGGATGAACAACGCTCGCGAAACAGTCAAAGCCAACTGCGATTAAGCTGCCACTGGTGCGGCACTTGCGTCGCGCATGCGCATCGCTTCCTCGATATCCACAGACACCACCTTGGAGACACCGCGCTCCTGCATGGTCACGCCGACCAGTTGCTGAGCCATCTCCATGGTGATCTTGTTGTGGCTGATGTAGACGAACTGGGTCTTGTCCGACATCTTCTGGATCAGTTTGCACAGACGCTCGGTATTGGTGTCATCCAAAGGCGCATCCACCTCGTCCAGCACGCAGAACGGTGCGGGATTGAGCTGGAACAATGAGAACACCAGCGCGATGGCGGTCAGCGCCTTTTCGCCGCCTGACAAGAGGTGGATCGAAGCATTTTTCTTGCCAGGCGGGTGCGCCATCACCTGCACACCGCTATCCAGGATCTCTTCACCAGTCAGCACCAGACGCGCTTCACCACCGCCGAACAGAATCGGGAACAGCTCGGTCAAGTGACGGTTCACCTCTTCATAGGTCGCCATCAACAGATCGCGCGATTCCTTGTCGATGCGACGGATCGCCTCTTCCAGCGTACCGATCGCCTCGTTCAGGTCCTTGGCCTGCGCATCCAGATAGATCTTGCGCTCCTGCGAGGATTGCAGCTCTTCCAGCGCCGCGAGGTTGACCGCCCCCAGAGCACTGATCTCGACCCCGAGCTTGGCCAACTCGGTCTGCAAACCGCCGATCTTGGCGCCTTCCAGCAAAGGCAGCAAAGGCTCCTCTTCGATACCCTGCAGCTGTTCCGACCATTGTTCGAACTGCAGGCGTGCTTCCTGCTCCTTCAAATTCAACTCGCTTACTTTCTCGCGTAACGGATTCAGCTTCTGCTCACAGGACAAGCGGGCTTGCTCCAGCTGGTTCAGCGTCACCGTGGCATGCTCAAGCGTATTGCGGGCCTCAGCCAGCAATTGCTCCTGCACCTGGCGTTGCTCAAGAGCATCTTGCAATTTTGACTGCGCGTCACCTTCAGTCAGGTTCGCGAACTCCTGCTGGCTGGCTGTCAGTGCGGCTTCCTGCGCCTGCAAGGTCGCGGTGTTCTGCTCGATGTTCGACCCCAGATCGGCCAGCTTCTCTACGCATGTTTTGGCAAAGAAGTGCGCTTCCTGCAATTCGCGCTGAGCTTGCTGGGCGCGTTCACGCACTTGGCGCAAGGCCGACTCCTGTGCCCCGGCCTGCTCCCTGGCCTGCTCGCACTCCAGCTGTTTCTGTTCCAAGCGCTCACGCTGCTCGGCCATGGCCTGCATGATCTCCTCGGTCTTCTGCTGCGCCTCGGCAGTGCGTGCTGAAAGCTCTTCCATCTCTTGCGTGATCTGTGCACTGCGTTCCTGCGTGCGTTCGCTCGCCTGAGTCAGTTTGAGCACCTGCACCTGTATGTCGTGCAGCTGCTGCTGCAATGCAGACGCCGTGCTGCGCATAGCGGAAATCCTGCCCTCCATTTCCTGATAAGCGGCTTCAGCCTGTGCAGCGGCCTCCTTGCCCTGCGTCAGCGCATCGGCCCTCAGTACGGATTCGTCCTGCAGCAATTCGATCTCGCGCTGGCGCGCCAGGATGCCATGCACCTGACTGTCCGGCGCATGGAACAGCACGCTGTGCGCACTGAGCAGATGGCCTTGCGGCGTGACCAGCCATACACCGGCGTCGAGCGTAGCGCGCTGCGCCATTGCCGTCTGCAGATCTTCCACGGCATAGACATCGTGCAACCAGTCGTGCAGCACCGGCGCCACATTGTCGTCCATGGCTTTGACCAGATCAGCCAGCGGCTTCAAGTCAGTGCGCGTAGCCGTCCTCATCTGACCGTCATTGGCTGCATCGAACAGCGCCACCTTGCCGGGCGGCTGTTGCCAGCCGGCCGCGACATCCAGCTGTGCCAGTGGTAACGCATTGATACGTTCGCGCAACACGGCTTCCAGCGCATCTTCCCAACCTTGCTCGATACGCATGGACTGCCACAGGCGCGGGGCATCGGCCAACCCCTGCCCGACCAGCCATGCCTGCAGATCCTTGTCGTTGTCCAGCTTGGCCTGCAACTGTTTCAGCGCATTCAAGCGCGCTTCGGTATTACTCAACTGGCGCTCAAGATCCTGTGCCGCCATGCGCGTTTCGCGGCGCTCCGCGTCGGCCTGCGGCAACTGTTGCTGCAAGGTCGCCAACTTCTCCAGATGCATTTCCTGCTCGATCTTCAGCTCGGAGGAATATTGTTGCGCCTGCTGCAATGCGTCGGTATCCGGATGAGGCAGACTGTCGCGCTCCTGCAGCAAACGGGCACGGCGAGCTTCCAGCTGCTGCAGATTGCTCTCTATATGTCCGCGTTGCGATTCGGCCAGTTGCAGCTGTTGCTGGATCAGCAGCTGTTCGCGCTGCAGGGCATTGTATTTTTCCTGCGCCAGACGGGCTGCTTCCTCGGCTTGCGGCAGATATTGCGTTTCATTTTCGGCGCGTTCTTCGCAGACGTTGACACGCACCGCGCCATCCTGCTGCTGTTCCTGCCAATGGGCCTGCAAGGAACGCAGGCCGTTCAGCTGTGACTGTTGCTGGGCGATCTGGCGTTCGCCGTTCTGTATCTGTTGTGCCAGCCGATTGCGTTGATCGTTCAGGAAAGCGAGCTGCTGCTCAAGACGTGCCACCTCGGCATTGGTCGCATACAAATCCCCTTGCTTGGCATGTACCGCATCCGACAAGGTGAAATGCTCGCTGCGCCGCCCTTCCAGTTGGCTCTCGACCTCACGCAATTTGGCGATCTCGGCTTCCAGCTCGTTCTTTGTCTTCTCTACCTGCTGGATATAGCGCTCACGGCGTGCGATGGCCTCCTGCTTGTTGAGCAGCCACAGCAAGCGCTGGGTGGTCTCGCGCCGTGCTTCCAGTTCGCGGTAGACCTTGGCCACTTCGGCCTGTTCGCCCAGGTGGGTCAGTTGCTTGTCCAGTTCCAGCAGGATATCGGAAACGCGCGACAGGTTGACGCGGGTATCGGCCAGACGCAGTTCCGTCTCGCGGCGACGGTCACGGTACTTGGAGACACCGGCAGCTTCTTCGAGGAACACGCGCAGTTCTTCAGGCTTGGCCTCGATGATGCGCGAGATCATGCCTTGTTCGATGATCGCGTAGGCACGTGCACCAACGCCGGTGCCAAGGAAGATGTCGGTGATGTCCTTGCGGCGGACATTCTGGTTGTTGATGTAGTAGTTGGAGTCTCCGTCGCGCTGCAAAGCGCGCTTGATGGAGATCTCAGCATAGCTGGCCCACTGCCCACCGACCTTGCCTAGCGAGTTATCGAACACCAGTTCCACGCTGGCGCGCGACACCGCCTTGCGGTTGCCGGAACCGTTAAAGATCACGTCCTGCATGGATTCGCCGCGCAACGCCGAGGCGCGCGACTCGCCCAGCACCCAGCGCAAGGCATCGATCACATTCGATTTTCCGCAGCCGTTCGGGCCGACGATACCTACCAGTTGCCCCGGCAGGGAAATGTGGGTGGGATCAACGAAGGACTTGAAACCGGCGAGTTTGATCTGACTGAGGCGCAATTTGCTGACAGGTAGACGTTATAATGCGCCGCATTCTAACTGAACTCCCAAGGGCCACCAACAATGACCACCAAACCAGCCAAGACACTGGAGACCTTCCCCAACCCACAGCCCGGACGTGACTTCCATATCCACATGGAAATCCCTGAATTCACTTGCCTTTGTCCGAAAACAGGCCAACCTGACTTCGCCACACTGATCCTGGATTACATCGCCGATGAGCAGTGTGTCGAACTGAAAAGCCTCAAACTGTACATGTGGTCGTTCCGCGAAGAAGGCCATTTCCACGAAGACGTTACCAACCGCATCCTGGACGATCTGGTCGCCGCCACCCAGCCGCGCTTCATGCGCCTGACAGCCAAGTTCTATGTACGCGGCGGTATCTTCACCAACGTGGTGGCCGAACACCGCAAAGAGGGTTGGCAGCCCGCACCGCGCGTCGAACTGAGCAGTTTCCATAGCCAATCCAACACCCGGGGCTAAGGCCATGGAATATCGCGTGATCGGCAGCAGTAACCTGAAAGTGTCTGCACTGTGCCTGGGCACCATGACCTTTGGCGAGCAGAACACCGAGGCCGAGGCGCATGAGCAGCTGGATTACGCTTTTTCACAAGGCGTGAATTTCATCGACACTGCCGAGATGTACCCGGTCGCACCGCGCGCCGAGACCGTGCATCGCACCGAGAGCTACATCGGTAGCTGGCTGAAACATCAGCAACGCGACAAATTGGTGCTTGCCACCAAGATCGCCGGTCCTGCCCGCGGTTTCAGCTGGATACGCAACGGTCCGCGCATCACCCGCGAGCACATCAATGCCGCCATCGATGCCAGCCTGCGACGTTTGCAGACCGATTATGTCGACCTGTACCAGATCCACTGGCCGGATCGCTATGTGCCCATGTTCGGCGCCACCAGCTACGACGCCTCGCAGGACCGCGACAGCACACCCATCGCTGAACAACTGCAGGCGCTGGGCGACCTGGTCAAGGCTGGCAAGGTGCGACACATCGGCCTGAGCAACGAAACCCCATGGGGTGTGATGGAGTTCGTGCGCTGCGCCGAACAACTGGGGCTGCCCAGGATCGTCAGTATCCAGAATGCCTATCACCTGTTGAATCGTACTTTTGAGGCCGGGCTGGCCGAGGTCTGCCATCGTACCGATGTCGGTCTGCTCGCCTACAGTCCGCTGGCTTTTGGTTGGCTCACCGGCAAATATCTCGCCGATCCGCAGGCGCATGGCCGCATCACCCTGTTCCCCGGCTTCGGTCAGCGCTATAACAAACCGAATGTTCCCGCCGCCACCCGCGAGTATGTGCGCATCGCACAGGAAGCCGGACTGACGCCAGCCACACTGGCACTGGCTTTTGCCAGGACGCGTCGCTTCACCGGCAGCGTCATCCTGGGCGCGACTACACTTACACAATTGAAAGAGGATCTGGGCAGTGCGCAAGTGACGTTGTCCGAAGAAACATTGGACGCCATTGAGGCAATCCACCAGCGCTACCCCAATCCCGCACCATAAGATCCTGTAAAACAGGCTAATATTCGGTTATACAAACCCAACCGTCAGGAGGAACTGGAAATGCTGAAGAAAGTGATTGCCGTCGTTCTTATCGTGTTGTCCGCCGGAGCATGGTTCTATCTTGACCATCTGAACAAGCAGGAACAGATGCTCGCCGAACAAGCCCGACAGGAAATGATCCAGGCACGCGCCGAAGCAGCAGCCCGCGCAGCGGCACGCGCGCAGTTCGAGGCAGGTCTGACCGAAACACTCAGCAGCTGCAAAGTGAATGCCGATCTGGCCAAGGAAGCTTTCCTGACTGCGAACCGCAAGCCGGTCAAACGCAAACCGGGTGAATTCACGATTCCCGAAGAGGTCGTCGCCCAGGCCGATGCAACACTGGAAAGCGCCTACGCCGAGTGCCAGCATGCGCACGACACTCAATTCGCCCAAGGCTATTAAGATTCAGGCAAGCGTCGTACCGCGACTGCGGTGCGGCAGCTCCAGATAACGACGGGTCTGCATCTCGGTCAAACGGCTGGCGATGCGTTGCGCTTCGCTGTCATGCCGTCCCGTCTCATACAACTCCGCCAACGGCACTGCAAAACTGGCAGCCAGCTTGACATGGTTGTCGTACAGCACATCTATCAACCATGTGAATCTGCGCGCCGCGGCACCGTTTTCGGCAATCATCTGCGGGATACCTGAAACGAGTACTGTCTGAAAGCGATGCGCGATATCGAGATAATCGGACTGGTCGTGATGGCCGCCGCATAGTTCCGCGAAATCGAACCACACCACTTCGCGTGCCACGCGATGTACGGGCATCTGGATGTTGCGTACCTTGATGTGCGTCGCCTCGGACTGGCTGCCCGCAGTCAGACGATCGAACAGCAAAGCCAGATGCCTTTCGTTCTCATCCGCATCGTCGAACATGAACAATGGATCGCGTTCCATCTGCAACAGGCGGTAATCCGTCGCGCTGTCCAGATGCAGCACCTTCAGCTCGCGTTTGATCAGTGCGATGGCCGGCAAGAAGTTCTGCCGTTGCAGACCATGCATGTAGAGCGCATCCGGCTCGATATTGGAAGTCGTCAGCAACACGACTCCGCGCTCGAACAGCGCCCCGATCAAGCGTCCCAGGATCATCGCATCGGCGATGTCATCCACATGGAACTCGTCCAGACACAGCAGGCGCGTCGAATGCGCAATCCGGTCGGCCAGCGCAATCAACGGGTCGCGCTCATGCGCGAGTTGCTTCATCTCGTGATGCACTTCGACCATGAAATTGTGGAAATGGATGCGGCGCTTGCGTCTGTACGGCACGCACTCGTAGAAACCATCCATCAAGAACGTCTTGCCGCGCCCTACACCGCCCCAGATGTACAGCCCCTTGGGCACGTTCGGACTCAACAGGCTGCGCCCGAGAAACTGGTCGCGTTTCTTCTTGAATTCGACCAGCTGTTCCCAGAACAACTCCAGTTGCTCGATGGCAGCCAGCTGCGGCGCATCACACACGATGCCGGAACGCTCGCACGCGGCCTGATACCACATCTTCGGACTGAGCAATGTCCCTGTGCCGGATGTCATGCTCATGCCTGCACGAACTCCAGCGCGTTGCCGTCCGGATCGCGGCAGAACAACGCACTGCGCCCGGACTGGCTAAGGGTGAAAGCGACACCTGCAGACAGCAGATGCGCTGCCAGTCCCTTCACATCATCCACCAAGAGCGCCACATGACGGTCGCGCCCGCCATGCAGCGGGCGCTCTGTGCCGGCATCCGGATCGGGCAGCAACATCAGATGGATCTGCTGATTGGCAGCCACGTCGTACCACACGCCATCGAAACTCATCAGCGGACGTCTGGCGTCCGGCTTCAATCCCAGCAAGCCTTCGTAGAAATCGCGGGAACGCGCCAGATCGCTGCTGATGAAAGTCGCGTGATGGATGCCGAGGATCATATTTTGCACGGCACCACTTTGGCGGCGGCCAGCTTGGCACGCTGTCGTGCTTCATCGGTATCGCTGCCTGTCGCCAGCGCCACGCCCATGCGGCGACGAGTGAACGCTTCCGGCTTGCCGAACAGGCGGATGTCAGCACCCGGCACGCGCAATGCCTCTTCCACGCCCTTGAAGGCGATGCCCTTCTCTTCCATCTGGCCGTAGATGACCGCCGAGGCGCCGGGCTCACGCAGGGAAGCATCCACCGGCAGACCGAGGATGGCGCGGGCATGCAGCTCGAATTCGTTGAAGCGCTGCGTGCACATGGTCACCATGCCGGTATCGTGCGGACGCGGGCTGACCTCGGAGAACCAGACGCGGTCCCCCTTCACGAACAGCTCGACGCCGAACAGGCCCAGCCCGCCCAGATCGTCGGCGACTTTCTTTGCGATGTCGCGCGAACGTTGCAAGGCGACCTCCGACATCGCCATCGGCTGCCAGCTTTCCACATAATCGCCGTGCACCTGCACATGCCCGATCGGCTCGCAGAAGTGCGTCTCGACCTGCCCATCTGCCCCCAGTGCACGCACCGTCAGCTGCGTGATCTCGTAGTCGAAATCGACGAAACCTTCCACGATGACCCGTCCCTGGTTCACTCGCGAACCGCTGGCCGCGTAATCCCAGGCCGCTTGCACTTCCTCCGGTCCGTCCACCTTGGATTGCCCTTTGCCGGAAGAAGACATCACCGGTTTGATGATGCAGGGATAGCCGATGCCGCCATCTATCGCTGCCTGCAGTTCTTCCAGACTGTCGGCGAACTTGTAGGGTGAGGTCGGCAACCACAGCGTCTCAGCTGCCAGGCGGCGTATGCCTTCACGGTTCATGGTGAGTTTTGCTGCCCGTGCCGTCGGGATGACTCGCGCCAGACCTTCGGCCTCGATCTGCACCAGCATGTCGGTGGCGATGGCTTCGATCTCGGGCACGATGAACTGCGGCTTTTCCTGCTCGATGAGGGCACGCAGTGCCGCACCATCCGCCATGTTGATGACATGCGCGCGGTGCGCCACCTGATGGCCCGGCGCGTTCTCGTAGCGGTCCACCGCGATCACTTCAGCCCCCAGGCGTTGCAAGGCGATGATGACCTCCTTGCCGAGCTCGCCGCTTCCCAGCAGCATGACTTTGGTAGCGGAAGGTGAAAGCGGCGTGCCGAGAACAGTGGGTTGCATGAGCGTTTCCAGAGGATGAATAGGTATGCCGGAATTATATCGGAGGAGTAACATGGAATTCCCTTTCCATGCCCGCTTCATCGTATTTTTTTCATAGGAGAAAGAATCATGACGAACATCACGCAGCTGCTCGCCGAAGAAGCCGAATCCCTGTTGACCCACCGCTGTACAGGCATACCCAAGGAATCCTTGCATGTACCCGGGCCAGATTACGTGGATCGCGTGGTGGCGATGAAGGACCGACCGACCGGCGTGTTGCGCAGCCTGCAAACCCTGTATGGAACCGGCAGGCTGGCCAACACTGGCTACCTCTCGCTGCTCCCGGTCGATCAAGGGGTGGAACATTCCGGCGGCGCCTCGTTCGCTCCGAATCCCATGTATTTCGATCCCGAGAACATCGTCAGGCTGGCTATCGAAGGCGGCTGCAACGGCGTCGCCTCGACGCTGGGCGTGCTGGGTTCCGTTGCCCGCAAGTATGCGCACAAGATCCCGTTCATCGTGAAGATCAACCACAACGAACTGCTCACCTACCCCAATGAGTTCGACCAGACGCTGTTCGCCAGCGTGGATCAGGCATTCGACATGGGCGCTGTAGCAGTGGGCGCCACCATCTTCTACGGCTCGGAACAATCGCGCCGGCAGATACAGGAAGTATCGGAGGCGTTCGAGCATGCGCACAGCCTGGGTATGGCGACCATCCTGTGGGCCTACCTGCGCAACCCGGCGTTCAAGGTCGGCGACAAGGACTACCATGTGGCGGCCGACCTCACCGGCCAGGCCAACCACCTTGCCGCCACCATCAATGCGGACATCGTGAAACAGAAGATGGCCGAGAACAACGGCGGCTACAACGCCATCAAGTTCGGCAAGACCAGTCCCAAGGTATATAGCGATCTGACCAGCGACCATCCTATCGATCTGGTGCGTTACCAGGTGGCGAACTGTTACATGGGGCGTGTCGGCATGATCAACTCCGGCGGCGCTTCAGGCAACAACGATCTGGCGCAGGCAGTACGCACCGCCGTCATCAACAAGCGCGGCGGCGGCATGGGGCTGATCTCGGGCCGCAAGGCGTTCCAGAAACCGATGCAGGACGGCGTGGCATTGCTGAATGCGATCCAGGATGTGTACGCCTCGAAGGAAGTAACGGTAGCGTGAAGAGCGTCAGCCGGACAGGGGCCGCGCGGCCCCTGTCCGGTTGTGAATCAAGCACGATCAGAAATCCCAGCGAAAACCGAGTGAGAAATATTCCCGTGTCGTTTTCGACGAAGGGGCTGCAGCTGGCGTCGAGTTGGTCCAGTCTATCCCCCCTTCCGCATCCAGCGCCATATCGTTCCTCAGCTGATAGCTGAATTTCAACTGCGGCGAGATGGTGTTCACCTTGCCGCCGCTGCTATCGCTCTGTCGGTACAAACGCAGATTGCTGTCCATGGTCCAGCCGGTACGCAGCGGTGAGCGGTTGTACAACAGCAACGATACGCCCTTCACCAGCTTGCTGGTCGAATACCCCAGACTGACCATCGAGCTGTCATCGGCGGTGAACAAATCGCTGCCCGACAACCTGCCGTTGACGGCCCAGGTGTTGCCGCTGGCGGCGGTCGCGGCGAAGTAGCCTTCGCGTCCGGTGATACCGTTGCCCAGCGTCGTACCGCTTTCCGGCATGCCGGATGTATTCGAGACGACGACGTCGGCACCAACCTGCCACTTGTTGCGGATGAGCTTGGTCATGCCGAACACAGCCAGATTGGCGGTCGCCGTGCGTTTTTTGGCCAGATCGATCAGATCCTGCAGGGTAAATCCGTTCTGCAGCAGATCGTAAATGGTCGACGGCGCCGAGATATAGGTGAAGGAATCCTGGATCGGCAATCCCGTGCCCGGATCGAGATTCTGTATGCCCTGCGTATAGACCGCGCCATTCACCGCATTGCGTATGCTCAGGGTCGGCGTCTTGCGCTGGTCCAGCAGGAAGTTGTAATCGATCCCGGATTCATGGTTCAACGTACCCTGCACGGTAAAGATGTTCAGCTGTTTGAACTGCATGTCGTAGTCCAGCGTGGCCAGCGTATTCAAACCCGGCTCGAAATATCTGAGATAGCCGCCCGCCGCCTTGCGCTCGGTGAGCCCGTCGGCACGCTGGTTGATGGCATAGACCGAACCACCCAGTGCTTCGTGCACGCCGAAATCCATCCCCAGACTGTAGAACGAAGGCTTGCTTTCCAGACTGTAGTCGGCAAGCCGTCCGGTCGCGATGTTGGCGCGCCAATCCTGCAGGAAACCGTATCCGGCAGACAGCCCGTCGAAACGTCCCAGCACACCGCCACCCACTGCCGACTGGCGCCCGAGCCGCGCCGAATAGTCATAGCGCCGGTTCCTGACATCGTAGTAAGCCGCATTCAAGCGGTTCTGCCTTTCATGCCCGCTCAGGAAGCTTGCCGAGTAGAAATCCTGGAACACGAAGCGATTGTCAAATTGGTCGTTATAGGCACGTGCGGTCAGACTCACATTGCTGATCAAGGTGGACTGATCGGTGATGGACAGCGTGGTCGGCGTCTGTACGCCGGCTATCGTCGCCACGGTATCGGTCTGGCTGGCGCCATGGTAGTAGTACGAGGAGAGGCTGCCGTATGTCGAATATTGGAAGCCTGTCTGGACTGGCGCCGCCTGCGGCGCGGCTTCCCGCACCTCCGGTTGCACCGGATGAAGGCGCGTCAATCTGGCCAGGCGCTGCTTTACCCAAGCAGCATCCTTCCCGTCGGCATAGAGTTTCAGATACGTCTCATACTCCACCATGGCCCGGCTGATCTGACCGGAGCGCTCACGGGCGATCCCGATCCAGACTTGTGCATCCGGCGAATATTGGTTGGGCGGCAGCTTGAGCACGCCGTTGAACGCCTCGATGGCGGCGAACATCTGGCCCGAGAACAGTGCGTCACGTCCCTGCGTCATCAATACCGCAGCCTGATTGTTCGCCAGCTGGATCCGTTCTTCCAGGGTGCGCGGCTCGCCTGCGGCCAGCGGCTTCACAGGTTCGATCCCGGGGAATGCCGGCAATCCTTCCTTGATGCCAGGACTGGGCGTTGCCGCCGGCGGCTGGACTGGCGCAGGCGTGGGTAAGCTTGGCGGCAATTGCTCCTGTCGCGCAGGTGCTTCCGGCTCTATATGCAGCAGGATACTGTGGCCGTCCTTGCCTGCGGTCACCTTGAATCGTGCAGGCCGCCTGAAACTGACTTCGATCCTTGGACCGGCTTTCATATCCCGCGTGGTGATCGTAAAACCCACCACCAGATCGGACGGTGGCGAACGGTGCGATTCATAGTTCAGCCGGTCGCTGCTGGGCACGTTACCGAGGATATTGAAGAAGATCGAGACATGGGTCGACTTCTGGTTCGGAAAGTAGCGCACATACTGCACCGGGACAGTGAACTCGATGAGTGCGTCGACTTCGCCATTGTGCGCCGCAGTCAGGCTGATGTCGCTGATGAGCTCGGCTTTTGCCTGCGTGCTCAAGACACACAGCAGCAGTATCCTGAACAACAGTGTCGGGGTACTGCGCACGCGGTGGCGGATATGGCTGAGCATGGTCTGTTTGGCGATCGGTATGGTCGGTGGATGAATGCCTCTCCGGGTTGTCTTCCCTGTCTAACGATCAATCCCATCTCGTGTACGTTGATCCCCTGTTACCCAACGGCCGATGGCAGCTGGAACGCGAGCAATCCTTGGCAGTGCTGGTTCCCTCGTGGCTCTTCTTCTGCATCCTGCCCTGATAGGTGGTGCCCGACAGATGGCAGGTCACGCAATAGATCGGCACGCCGCCGCCCTGTGCTCCGTTATGGTTCATGCGCACCGGGGACCAGCCGGAAGCGCTGGTGTACACCGGGTTGGTATGGCAGGTGTTGCAGTCCAGACCGCCGGTGATGGTGGTCGGGATGTGACGCGTGACCTTGGCCTTTGCACCGCCGTACTGCACCCCCTGCGTGGTGTAGGCACCGCCGTGACAGGTGTCGCAACGTGTCGCGGTGACCAATGCATGGTTCATGGTCGCCGGCGTAAAGGTGGTGACGGTGGTGCCGTTGAATTTCGCATGGCAGCCGTCGCAACTCAGCGCACCGGTCGGGATGTGTCCCGTCGACAAGCCTTTGGCGATCGTGCCGTTATGACAAGACTGACAATTGCCGGCCGGGATGGCCGCGTGATCGACCGATCCGGTAGCGCCGGTGAAGGTCGTGTAATTGGCGGTGTTGCTCTGGGTATGGCAGGAGTCGCAGGCCGAGTTGGTCACCATATGCCAGGCAGGTTTACCCAGCGCCGTCACACCGTTATGGCAGGTCGCGCACACCCCAGGCGGCGAGGCGTGAGTGAATGTGGCCCCCAGGAAGGTCGTGTAGTTCGCCGTATTGGCCTGGGTGTGACACAGATCGCAGGCCGCCGTGGTAATCACATGCGTCGCCGGCTTGCCCAGCGCAACGATACCGTTATGGCAGCTGGCACAGACACCGATAGGGGAAACATGAACGAACCGCGCCCCGAGGAAGGTGGTGTAGTTGGCGGTGTTCGACTGGGTGTGGCACAGGTCGCAAGCGGCCGTGGTCGCCACATGCGTACCCGGCTTGCCGGTGGCAGACACCCCGTTGTGGCAGGTCGAGCAGACACCGACCGGTGCGCTATGGGTGAACACCGCCCCGAGGAAGGTCGTGTAATTG
>JAQUAD010000093.1 GCA_028687425.1 Sideroxydans sp. | reverse complement strand
CCATCAAGGTCGCTCGCCTGTTTCCCAGGCGGCATCATCCGCAGGGAAAGTGAGTGCTTTACAAAGGCAGGAATGCCATGCATGATGCAAAAAGCCTTTATAATCCGCTGTGTTTTGAACGTCGTTCACAAACAAACATAAAATCCGGCCGGCAGCGCATTCCAGTCGAGGGACCCCATGGCGAGTGACAAACAAGAAAAAATCAAAGAATTCCTGTATCACTGGGAAGGCAAAGACAAGTCCGGCAAGGCGGTCAAAGGCGAGATGCGCGCGCCCGGCGAGGCGAGCGTATCCGCCCACCTGCGCCGCCAAGGCATCAATGTCAGCAAGGTCAAGAAGCAATCAAGTGGTGCTGGCAAGGTCTCCGACAAGGACATCACCCTGTTCACCCGCCAACTGGCCACCATGCTGAAATCCGGCGTCCCTTTGCTGCAAGCCTTCGACATCGTCGGCAAGGGGCATGACAATCCAGCGGTAGCCCATTTGCTGATGAGCATCAAGACCGACGTCGAAACTGGCTCCAGCCTGGAGCAGGCGTTCCGCAAATTCCCGCTGTATTTCGACGATCTCTATTGCAACTTGATCGGCGCCGGCGAAGCCGCCGGTATCCTGGATAGCCTGCTCGACCGCCTTGCCACCTATAAGGAAAAGATCCAGGCGATCAAGAGCAAGATCAAGTCGGCGCTGTTCTATCCGGTCTCCATCATCGTGGTGGCCTTCGTCATTACTGCGGTCATCATGATCTTCGTGATCCCGGCCTTCAAGGACCTGTTCAGCAGCTTCGGTGCTGACTTGCCCGGCCCGACCCTGGTTGTGATGGCGATCTCTGACATTTTTGTGCAGTGGTGGTGGGCGATCTTTGGAACCATAGGCGGCGCGGTGTACGGATTCTTCTATGCCTGGAAGCGCAACAAGAAAATGCAGCGCGTCATGGATCAGCTGATGCTCAAACTGCCGGTGTTCGGCCCTCTGGTACGCAAAGCCACCATCGCCCGCTGGACGCGCACCTTGTCCACGATGTTCGCCGCCGGCGTACCGCTGGTGGAAGCCTTCGATTCGGTCGCTGGTGCTGCCGGCAATGCGGTTTATTACGACGCCACGAAAGCGATCCAGCGTGAAGTCACCGCCGGTACCGGCCTCGCTGCTGCAATGACCAATACCCAAGTCTTCCCGGCCATGGTGCTGCAAATGGTCTCCATCGGCGAGGAGGCTGGTTCCATTGATGCGATGCTCACCAAGGTGGCCGATTTTTTTGAAGCAGAAGTCGATGAAGCCGTCGGAGCACTAGCCAGTCTGATGGGACCCATGATCATGGTCGTGTTGGGCACACTGATCGGCGGCATGGTGATCGCCATGTACTTGCCCATTTTCAAAATGGGTCAAGTGGTCGGCGGCTAGTATTCAAACGACTAGAATATGGAACATACCCTCCTCGGCTCGCCGCTCGTTTTTACCGCACTCTGCACCCTGCTCGGCCTGCTGGTCGGCAGCTTTCTCAATGTAGTCATCCATCGACTGCCCCGCATGATGGAACGTGAATGGCAGATGCAATGCGCCGACCTGAATGGGCAGCCGCAACCCGAGGTCACTCCCTACGACCTCATCCGTCCGCGTTCGGCATGCCCGCATTGCGGTCACGCCATCACGGCCGTGGAGAACATTCCCATCCTCAGCTACCTGCTGCTGCGCGGCCGCTGCAAAGGGTGCGGCGCCACCATCTCGATGCGCTACCCGATCGTGGAAGCGCTGAGTGCGCTGCTCAGCGGTTATGCGGCCTGGCACTTCGGCTTCGGCACTGCCGGCCTTGCCGCCCTGCTCTTCGTCTGGGCGCTGCTCGCGCTCACCTTCATCGATTTCGATACCCAATTGCTGCCTGATGCCATCACCCAGCCACTGCTGTGGCTCGGCCTGTTGCTCAATCTGGATGGCACGTTCACGTCACTGCCCAACGCAGTTATCGGCGCCGTTGCCGGCTATCTGGTACTGTGGAGCGTGTACTGGCTGTTCAAGCTGGCGACCGGCAAGGAAGGCATGGGCTATGGCGATTTCAAACTGTTGGCCGCCATCGGCGCCTGGCTAGGCTGGAGCCTGCTGCCCCTGACTATCCTGCTCTCCTCGCTGGTCGGCGCAGTCGTCGGCATCGTGCTCATCATCTTCGCACGGCACGGACGCAACATCCCCATCCCGTTCGGCCCGTATCTCGCCGGCGGCGGTCTGATCGCCCTGTTCTGGGGAGAGCCACTCACCCAGAGCTATCTGCAACTGATGACCGCACCGTGAACCCCTGTCACGGATTGACCGGTGGTATCGGCAGCGGCAAGAGTACCGTAGCGGCCATCTTGCAAGGGATGGGCGCCCGCATCATCGACACCGACGAGATCTCGCATGCACTGACCGCGCGCGACGGCGACGCCATCCCCGCCATTGCCCAGGCTTTCGGCCGCGACTTCATCGATGCACAAGGCGCCCTCGATCGTCCTCGCATGCGTGCACTGTTCTTCGCCGATGCCAGCGCCAAACATCGCCTGCAGGACATCCTGCATCCACTGATCCTGCAACGCGCCCGGATGCTCGCCGCGCAACCGGTCGATGCCCCCTACACACTGGTAGTGGTGCCTCTGCTGTTCGAGAGCGGACGTTATCGCGACTGGCTGCAACGCATCGTGGTGGTGGATTGCCCGGAAGACGAGCAAATCGCTCGCACTCGTGCGCGCAGCCATCTGGATGAGGCCACGGTACGTAACATCATGGCCCAGCAACTGCCTCGCCAAGAACGACTGGTCCTCGCAGACGAGGTGGTGCACAACGATGGAGACCTGGATGCATTGCGCCCCCAGTTGATCGCCCTGCATGCACGCCTGCAAGCAGATAAAAGCATTTGACGGTAGCCGGTACGGCCTATAATCTTGCCCTCGAACGCAACCCCGTCGTCGACCCAACCCAAAGTGATCAGCTACGAGTTCCCACTGAACGAGCGCGTGCGCACCCTGCTGCGTCTGGAAGACCTGTTCATGCGCATCGAACGCTTCATCTTGCGCGCAGAGTGCGAGGATCACCATGCGGCATTGGGCGTGCTGTTCGAAATTCTCGAAGTGGCAAGTCGCGCCGACCTGAAATCCGACCTGCTGCAAGAGCTGGAACGCCAGAAAAAAGTCCTCAATGCGCTGCATAACAACCCAGCCATTTCCGAAGATGCGCTGGATGCGGTGCTTGGCGAAATCGAACAAGATTGCGCCCGGCTGTTGGAGATCAACGGCAAGATCGGCCAGCATCTGCGCGACAACGAATGGTTGATGGGCATCAAACAGCGTGCCGTCATCCCGGGCGGCGTATGCGAGTTCGACCTGCCCTCGTACCACTACTGGCAGCACCAGCCACAAGCTCAGCGACTGGCCGACCTGCAAGCCTGGCTCACGCCGCTGTTGCCGCTCAAGGACGCCATTGCACTGATGCTGAAACTGCTGCGCGAGAGCGGCCGTTCACATCGCTTCACGGCCCATCATGGCACCTTCCAGCAGATGCAAGGCGGACGCGTGGCTCAGCTGCTGTGCCTGTCCTTGGAAGAGGGTACACCCTGTATCCCCGAGATCAGCGCCAACAAATACGCCTTGAATATCCGTTTCGTCGCCGCCAACTTCAGCAGCGCCAAGACCGCGCTCTACGAGCACGACGTCGATTTCAACCTCGTCTTCTGTTCCCTGCAATGAGCCATCCCCCCGTCGTCAACTGCCCGACCTGCCGCAAAGCCCAGGTATGGGATAGCAACAACCGTTACCGACCGTTCTGCTGCGAACGTTGCCGCCTCATCGATCTGGGCAAGTGGGCGAACGAAGAATATCGCGTCGAACAGCGCGAACAGAATCACGGCGATCAGGAGTTCCAGGCCTGACGCAGCAAGGCGATGCCATGCGCGCCATGTTGCCAGGCCGTCTGCCTATCCTCTCGCGTCAAGCCGCCGAGCGCATAGACCGGGATCGAAGCACCGTCCACCCACTCCGCGAAACGCGCCCAGCCCAGCGGCGGCAGCCCTGGATGCGATCGCGTCGCCTGCACCGGCGACAATAACGCGAAATCACAGCCCAACTGCTCTGCCCGACGCAACTCATCCACGCTATGGCAGGAAGCGCCGCACCAATCCAGCGGTGGCCGTTCATGCAATGACTGTAACTGCGCCGAGGTCAGCTGCACGCCATGCGCACCGACCTCT
>JAQUAD010000054.1 GCA_028687425.1 Sideroxydans sp. | reverse complement strand
TGGGCGCATTGCGCAGCAAGATCGGCCACGAGAAGGGCTACACCAACGGCAAGGCCTGGGAGCCGATCTGGGTGGTGGACTTCCCCATGTTCGAATACGACGACGAAGCCAAGCGCTGGAACGCCTGTCACCATCCGTTCACCTCGCCCAAGGATGAGCATCTGGAGTTCCTCGAAACCGATCCGGGACGTTGCCTGGCGAAAGCCTACGACCTGGCCTTGAACGGCTGGGAGATCGGTGGTGGCTCGGTACGTATCCACAAGGAAGAGGTGCAGAGCCAGGTGTTCCGCGCGCTCAACATCGGCGCGGAAGAAGCTCAGCTCAAGTTCGGCTTCCTGCTCGACGCGCTGCAATACGGCGCACCGCCGCACGGTGGCCTGGCCTTCGGTCTGGACCGTATCGTCACCATGATGACCGGTGCCGAATCCATCCGTGATGTGATCGCCTTCCCCAAGACACAGCGCGCCCAGTGTCTGCTCACACAAGCCCCCTCGGCTGTGGACGAGAAGCAACTTCGCGAATTGCACATCCGCCTGCGCCAGCAAGTGCAGACCACGGTCGAGGTCAGCAAGGAATAAGCGATGCGCCGCGCCGTACAGTGGCTGTTACTGTCCGGCTTGTTGCTGTGCCTGCCGTTCGCGCAGGCACGCGACCAGCAAGTCGATACGCTCGCTGTCGTCTCCGTCGCGCAATTGCCGGCGGAGGCACGCGACACCTTGCAGCTCATCGAGCGCGGCGGCCCGTTCCCCTATGCGCGTGACGGTATCGAATTCAAGAACCGCGAACGCATCCTGCCCGCGCAGCCGCGCGGCTATTACCATGAATACACTGTGCCCACGCCGGGTATGAAGCATCGGGGTGCACGCCGCATCGTGTGTGGGAACCTGCCGGAGTGCTATTACAGTGCCGACCATTACCGCAGTTTCAGACGCATCCAGGAGTGAGCATGAGCGACTTGTGTGAACGCTTGCAGGATATGAAGGAAGCTGGTGTCTACCGGCTGACTTGCCCGCTGGAAGTGTTGCGCGGCAACGTGCTGCTGTCCGAGCAGCGCAGTTTCGAGATCGATCTGTCCAAGGTGCACAGCAAGGCAGAGTTCCTTGTTGCCGTTGCACATGCCATCCAGGCGCCGGACTGGTTCGGCCGCAACTTCGATGCGCTGGCCGATGCCTTGTGCGACCTGTCCTGGCTGGGCGAGAGCGACAAAGGCTATGTGCTGTTGCTGCTGAATTGCGACGAGACCCTGGGTATGACGGTGGCGGATCACGCCATCGTCGCCGACATCTTCAACGATGTGGTGAGCTGCTGGAAAACAGCAGGCAAACCATTCTGGATATTCCTCGCGTGAAGACCTCCGTCAAACAACCCATCTCCGTCCTCGTCGTCATCCATACCGCTGCGCTGGAAGTGCTGCTGCTGGAACGCGCCGACCATCCCGGCTACTGGCAATCCGTCACCGGCAGTCGCGACGGCGACGAATTGCTGCAAGAGACCGCGTTGCGCGAAGTAGGGGAAGAGACAGGCATCGATGCGTCGCAGTTCCAGTTGCTCGACTGGCAACAGCAGAACGAATACGAGATCTACCCGCACTGGCGCCATCGCTACGCCCCCGGCGTCACGCGCAACACCGAGCATGTGTTTGGTCTGCAACTTCCGCACCCCGTACCTGTCACACTTTCGCCGCGCGAACATCTGAACTATCAGTGGTTGTCCTGGCAGGACGCGGCAGATAATGTGTTCTCGCCGAGCAACCGCGCGGCAATATTGCAATTACCAGAGAAAGTGCAGCATGTCTGAAAACGTCATTTCCATTGCCTACGAACATCCCGACCAAGCGCAGACCGGTTGCAGTACCGCGCACGCCTGGGCGAAGAAACCGCGCGAGCCGAACCCTGAAGAGAAGGTCGAGCTGATCGCACGCATCAAACGCATGCTGAAGGAACAGGATGCCGTGCTGGTCGCACACTACTACGTGCATCCCGACCTGCAAGACTTGGCCGAAGAAACGGGCGGCATCGTGTCCGATTCGCTGGATATGGCCAACTTCGGCCACCAGCATCCGGCCAGGACCATCGTCGTCGCCGGGGTGCGTTTCATGGGCGAGACGGCCAAGATACTGAACCCGGAAAAGCGCGTGCTGATGCCAGACCTCGAAGCTGAATGCTCGCTCGACCTCGGTTGCCCCATCGAAGAGTTCGGCCCCTTCTGCGATGCGCATCCGGACCGCGTGGTAGTGGTATACGCCAATACCAGTGCTGCCGTGAAAGCGCGCGCTGACTGGATGGTGACCAGCTCGATCGCGCTGCCGGTGGTGAAGCACCTGAAGGAACAAGGCAAGAAGATACTGTGGGCGCCCGACCGCCATCTTGGCAGTTATGTGCAGGAACAGACCGGCGCCGACATGCTGATGTGGCAAGGCTCATGCATCGTGCACGACGAATACAAATCCAGAGAGTTGCAGGAACTGAAGGCGCAGCATCCAGATGCGCTGGTGCTGGTGCACCCGGAATCGCCGCGTGCCGTGGTGCAACTGGCCGACGTGGTCGGTTCCACCACGCAGATCATCAAGGCCGCGCAGAAGGCTCCCAACAAGGAATTCATCGTCGCCACCGACAACGGCATCCTGCACAAGATGCGCACGCTGTGTCCTGACAAGACTTTCCTCGAAGCGCCTACTGCCGGCCATGGCGCCACCTGTACCAGCTGCAGCCACTGCCCGTGGATGGCAATGAACGGCCTGGTCAATCTGGCCGAAGTGCTGGAAAAAGGACACAACGAGATCCGTGTCGACCCCGCCATCATCCCGCGCGCCGTGCAGCCCATCAAACGCATGCTGGATTTTGCGAAGCAGATCGACCTGCCCACCAAGGGTATCGGGAACGCCTGAGCGCGCAGACGGGCTGGGTGAATTGCAGGAAGCGATGCGCCTGCTTTCTGTTCGGTGGATTCGGTAGAATGCTGGTCATGCCGTATCTCAAGGTTGCTACCTACAACATCCACAAAGGTTTTTCGCTGTTCAACCGGCGGATGGTGTTGCACGATCTGCGCGAGCAGTTGCGTGCGCTGAATGCGGATATTGTGTTCCTGCAGGAAGTACAGGGCGAGCATGCGCATCACGCGCAGCGGCATGGCACTTATCCCCTCGGGCCGCAACATGAATTCCTTGCCGATGAGTTCTGGGCGCATCAGGCCTACGGCATGAACGCGGTGTATGAGCATGGCCATCATGGCAACGCGATCCTGAGTCGTTTCCCCATCGTGCAGTCACGCAATCGCGACGTGTCGGCGCATCGCTTCGAGCAGCGCGGTCTGCTGCATTGCGAGATCGATGTGAAGGGGCAGAACGTGCATTGTTTCTGTACCCACTTCGGTCTGTTCGCGCGCGGACGGCGGCAGCAGATGCAGGCCTTGATCGAGCACGCCAAGTCCGAAGTGCCTGATGATGCGCCGCTGCTCATCGCAGGCGATTTCAACGACTGGCGCAACGAGTTGACGCGCGGGCTGAGCGACAGCCTGGGCGTGCAGGATGTGTTTCATCTGAGTTGCGGCCAGCCTGCGCGCAGTTTTCCTGCAGCCTTTCCGGTGTTGAAGCTGGATCGCATCTATGCGCGCGGTTTCGATGTGGTGGGGTGCAATGTCCATGATGCCAGGCGCACCTCAGACCATGCTGCACTTTCTGCCGATCTGAAGCGAAGATGAGTCGCAGCTTTCAGGTCGGTACGGATAACCTTACGCTGTTGCAGAACGGCACGGAATTCTTTCCAAGCCTGTGCGCCGACATCGATGCGGCGCAACATTCAGTACGCCTTGAGACTTACATCTTCGCGCCCGACGAGACCGGCCGGCTGATCTCGCTGGCCTTGCAGCATGCAGCGCAGCGTCGGGTCGTGGTGCACTTGCTGATCGATGGTTTCGGATCTTCCGACCTGCCGGATGCATGGGTGGAGGAGATGCGTAGTGCAGGCGTGGAGGTGTTGTGGTTCCGCCGCGAGCATGGCTTCTTTTCCATGCGGCGTTACCGTTGGCGACGCATGCACCGCAAACTGGCCGTGATCGATGGCGAGACCGCCTACGTGGGCGGCATCAACATCGTCAACGACATCCCGGATGACGAAGCTTTCGATGAGCCGCGTCTGGATTATGCGGTGCGCATGCAGGGACCGGTGGTGCGTGACGTGCAGGAGGCGATGCGCCATCTGTGGTCCAGCGTACGCTGGGCCAGTATGCGCAAGCGCATCGGCCGTTTGCGTGTGCAACTTCGCCGGCATAAGGCCGCCGAGAGAGAACAGGGTGCAACGTTGTTGTTGCGTGACAATGTGCGCCATCGGCACGAGATCGAAGCTGCCTATCTGCATGCCATCAATCAGGCGCAACATGAGGTCGTGTTGGCACATGCTTACTTCCTGCCGGGGCGCCCCATGCGCCGCGCATTGAAACGCGCGGCCAAGCGCGGGGTGCGTGTGGTGCTGCTGTTGCAGGGCAGGGTGGAATACCAATTTCAGTATTATGCGACGCAGTATCTGTATGGACAGATGCTGGCGGCAGGCGTGGAGATCTACGAGTATCGCGAGAGTTTCATGCATGCCAAGGCATGCATCGTGGATGGTGCATGGGCGACGCTGGGCTCATCCAATCTCGATCCTTTCAGTCTGTGGATGGCGCGTGAGGCGAATCTGGCGGTGCGCGACGCGGACTTCGCCGGACACTTGCGTGACAGCGTGATGTACGCGGTGCAGAACCATGCGGATCAGATCCTTCGTCCGCCGAAACATCCGCTTGCCGTGTTCCTGTCGCGCCTCAGTTACGGTGGGATACGTTTGCTGGTCGGTCTGCTGGTAAGACAACGCCACTAGCCGGGGCTTTGTGCGAGCGGCATGCACGCGCAAAATTTCTCGGGGATGCAGCGGCTATAATGCAGCTCCCGCTTAAACCCGACTGTCCCAATGCGCCACGCCAGTTCGCACCATTCACCATCTTCCGGCATGCCCACACGTACCGACTGGACGGTGATCAAAAGTCTTCTTCCCTACCTGCTGGAATTCAAGTGGCGGGTGACCTTTGTCATTCTGCTGCTGGTCGCATCCAAGCTGGCGAACGTGGTCGTGCCGTTGGCGCTGAAGGAGATCGTGGACGAGATGAGCAAGCCACAGGCCATGCTGGCCGTGCCGGTGATGCTGATCGTGGGCTACGGTCTGCTGCGGCTGCTGTCCACCTTGTTCGGCGAGTTGCGCGATGCCTTATTCGCCAAGGTGACGCAGCGAGCCATCCGCCGCGTGGCCTTGCAGGTGTTCGAACATCTGCACAGTTTGAGCCTGCGCTTTCATCTGGAGCGGCAGACCGGCGGTGTCTCGCGCGACATCGAGCGCGGCACGCGCGGCATCAGTTTCCTGCTCACCTTCCTGTTGTTCAACATCCTGCCGACACTGCTGGAGATCGGTCTGGTCGCGGCCATCCTGTTTGTGAAATACGACCCGCTGTTCGCCATTATCACTTTCGTCACGCTGGCCACCTACATCGTGTTCACGCTGGTGGTCACCGAATGGCGCATGGTGTTCCGCCGCACCATGAACGACATGGATTCCAAGGCCAATACGCGCGCCATCGACAGTCTGATCAACTACGAGACGGTGAAGTATTTCGGCAACGAGAAATACGAAGTTGCGCGCTATGACGAACAGATGCAGAGCTGGGAAGTCTCGGCGGTACGTAATCAGACTTCGCTGGCTACCCTCAACGCGGGGCAGAGCATCATCATCGCCATCGGCGTCACCTTGCTGATGCTGCTGGCTTCGCAACAGGTGGTGGCGGGCAAGATGACGGTCGGCGATCTGGTGCTGGTCAACGTGTTCATGCTGCAACTGTACATGCCGCTGCACTTTCTCGGCTTCGTCTACCGCGAGATCAAGAACGCATTGGCGGATATGGAAAAAATGTTCCGTCTGCTGGATGTGAACCGCGAAGTGGAGGATGCGCCGGGCGCGCAGCCTTTGCAGCTGGCGCATGCCGCCGTGCGTTTCGAGCAGGTCGAATTCTCCTACGATCCGACGCGGCAGATATTGCACGGTGTCAGTTTCGACATCCCGGCCGGGCATACCGTGGCGGTAGTGGGCGCGAGTGGGGCGGGTAAGTCCACACTTTCCCGCCTGTTGTTCCGTTTTTACGATGTAGACAGCGGCGCGGTGGTGATCGACGGACAGGACATCCGCAGCGTAACGCAGGCCAGCCTGCGCGCGGCCATCGGCATCGTGCCGCAGGACACGGTGCTGTTCAACGACACCATTTATTACAACATCGCCTATGGCCGTCCGGATGCGACGCGGGAGGAAGTGTTGCGTGCGGCGCAATCCGCCCATATCCACCACTTCATCGAATCACTGCCGCTGGGCTACGACACCATGGTGGGCGAGCGCGGCCTGAAACTGTCGGGCGGCGAGAAGCAGCGCGTGGCCATCGCGCGTGCCATGCTGAAGAATCCGGCCATCCTGATCTTCGACGAGGCGACTTCGGCGCTGGATTCCAAGTCGGAAAAGGCCATTCAGGACGAAATGCGCCATATCGCCCGTGAGCGCACCACGCTGATCATCGCCCACCGCCTGTCCACCGTGGTGGATGCCGAGCAGATTCTGGTGATGGACAAGGGCGTCATCGTCGAGCGAGGTACACACCGCGAACTGCTGGCGATGCACGGGGTATATAGCCAGATGTGGGCCTTGCAGCAGCAGGAAGCACTAACGGCATAAGGTCGGCGACCAGCGGCAGGGTCTGGCCGATAAATGGATGGCAAATGAAATCGCAACCTTTTGCCTTTAACTTTCTTTAATTTTCAGCAAATCACCAAGTCTGCGTTGCGCTGAGCAATGCGGGATTGGTACTTCTGCAACATGCCGTCTTGCCTGTAAGGACAATTGGGTTATCCTCCGCCCCGTCTTGTAAGGTATCAAGAGGATGGGAATGCGTAATTTTCTGATTTCGGTGCTGTTGGCGACCACTGCGCTTTCCGCGCAGGCGGCAGGCATCGAGCGTGCGAGTCACGGTAAATTGCCGCAGTTGGGCTCTGCCATCGCCATGATCTATGACGAGCAGACCGGTCAGCCGCTGTATAGCAAGAACATCGATAACGTGGTGCCTATCGCATCCATCACCAAGCTGATGACGGCCATGGTGATTTTGGATGCACGTTTGCCGCTGGATGAACCGATTACCATCACCCGTGAGGACCGCGATCGCCTGAAAGGCACCAAGTCGCGTCTGAAGGAAGGCATGACGCTGACGCGGGGCGACCTGCTGACGCTGGCCTTGATGGCATCGGAGAATCACGCCGCCTCGGCTCTGGCGCGCACCTATCCGGGCGGTACGCAGGTGCTGGTTGCAATGATGAATGCCAAGGCGCGCGAGCTGGGTATGGACGATACCCACTTCGAAGGGCCGGTCGGTCTGCATAGCGAAAACGTCTCCACAGCCAAGGACTTGGTGAAGATGGTGCTGGCCGCTCAGGGCTACGAACACATCCAGCGTGCCTCTACCCAGAGCCGCCACGTGGTGAAGGTCAATGCGCGCCAGTCGCTGCATTTCGGCAATACCAATCCTCTGGTACGCAGTCGCAACTGGGATATCGGTCTGTCCAAGACCGGCTATATCAGCGAAGCAGGGCGTTGTCTGGTGATGCAGGCCAAGTTTTCAGAGCGTCCTACTGTGATCGTATTGCTCGATTCCTGGGGCAAGAACACCCGCGTAGGCGATGCCAATCGCATCAAGAACTGGATGGAGCGGCCTGCTTCGCGCAGTACACGGCAAAGCCGGATGCGCTAGTCGCTTGAAAGACCTGAAAAAGGGCCGATTCTGCGGCCCTTTTTCATTTGCGCGGCGGGCGTAGCGCCAGAACCACCGCGGCAACCACGATCAACAGGATGAGCAACTCGATAAACATGTCTTGACCCTCAGGCACGATACAGGGGCCTATTCTACGCTGCCTCCGTGTAACGCAGCCGTGCACGTAGGGTACAATCGCGCGTCAAAAATTTGTTGCCTGCACATTGTCGGAGGAATTCCATGAATCGCCTGCTTGTCCTGTTCGTACTCGCACTTACCCCGTTGTTTGCCCACGCTTCCGGAGACGGTATGCGCCTTGATCTGACCGGGAACTGGGTGGGTCTCACGGCTTTGTTGCTGTTCTTCGTTGCCTATCTGGCGGTAATGGCGGAAGAGTTCACCCATCTGCGCAAGTCCAAACCGGTGATGCTGGCGGCAGGCCTGATCTGGGGATTGATCGCCTGGTACTACCAGGGCCACGAAATTCCGCATGTGGTGGAAGCTGCGTTGCGCCACAATCTGGAAGAGTATGCCGAGTTGATGTTGTTCCTTATCGTTGCAATGACTTACATCAACGCGATGGACGAACGCAATGTGTTCGAGGCGTTGCGCTCCTGGCTGATCCGCAAGGGTTTCAGCTATCGCGCCTTGTTCTGGGTGACGGGCGTGCTGGCTTTCTTCATTTCCGCCGTCGCCGACAATCTGACCACCGCGCTGCTGATGGGGGCAGTGGTGGTGGCCGTGGGTAACGGCAATCCGAAATTCGTCGTGCTGGCGCTGATCAATCTGGTGATCGCTGCCAATGCGGGCGGCGCATTCTCGCCCTTCGGCGACATCACCACGCTGATGGTGTGGCAGAAGAACATCATGGCCAGCAACGGCCAGATCGGGTTCTGGACCTTCTTTTATCTGTTCCTGCCCTCGCTGATCAATTGGCTGATCCCGGCCATCATCATGCATCTGTTCCTGCCGGACGCCAAACCGGCAGGCGGCGGCAAGATGGTGGAGATGAAGCGCGGCGCGATCACGATCGCACTGCTATTCCTGGGTACCATCGCGCTGGCGGTGAGCTTCCACAGCATGCTGGGCTTGCCGCCGGTGATCGGCATGCTCACCGGCATGGCGGTACTGAAGTTCTATGCATATTTCCTGCGCAAGAAGACCAGCGGCCGCGCGCAGAAGAATGCCGGCGAGATCGGTTCTCCCGCCCCGTTCGACATCTATCGTGAAGTGGCACGCAGCGAGTGGGATACGCTGCTCTTCTTTTACGGCGTGGTGATGTGCGTGGGCGGTCTCGGATTCATCGGCTATCTGGCGATGATCTCCGAAGTGATCTACGGCGAATGGGGCGCGACCAACGCCAATATCGCGGTGGGGGTAATCTCCGCCGTGGTGGACAACATTCCGGTGATGTTCGCCGTGCTCACCATGCAGCCGGACATGTCCATCGGCCAATGGCTGCTGGTTACATTGACCGCCGGTGTGGGTGGTTCGCTGCTGTCCATCGGTTCCGCAGCCGGCGTCGCGCTGATGGGGCAGGCGCGCGGTGTCTATACCTTCTTCGCTCATCTCAAGTGGACGCCGGTGATCGCGCTCGGTTATGCCGGCAGCATTGCGACCCATCTGGCTTTCAATCACGCCCTGTTCTGATGGAGTGTGAGTCTCCCCTGCGTCGGCATATGCCGATATGGCGACGATGGCTTGCGGGCCTGTTGATCGTCGCCTGGGGGACTCCGCTATTCGCTGCCAGTAGCATCCCGGCTGCCGTTATCGATGTGCCGGATGATTTGCGGCCATTGTTGCGGCAGCATTTCACCCTGCCCGAGAAGCTGCTCACATCCGAAGCTGAGCGCGGCGTGTTCGTGCGTCGTGCGCAGCGCGAGATCCCGGAGCTGCTGGCGACAGAAGGCTATTTCTCTGCGCAGGTGCGGCTTGGTTCCCTGAGCAAGGCCGGCGTCGTGAATCTGCAGGTGCTGCCGGGCGAACGCACGGTGGTCGGCGAGCTGGAGATCGAATTCAGGGGGGACCTACAGCAGACCGCCTTGCCGCGCGCGCAACAGATCCGTAAAGCCTGGCCGCTGCAGGTTGGATTGCCTTTCCGCTCAGAAGCATGGGAGCGTGCCAAGAACGAATTGCTGACGCATGTAGCGGCGGAGGATTACGCTGCTGCGCGCATGGTGAGTAGTGCGGCGGAGGTCGATACCGAGCATGCTGTCGCCAAGTTGCATGTA
Source organism: Sideroxydans sp. (assembly GCA_028687425.1). Lineage (GTDB taxonomy): Bacteria > Pseudomonadota > Gammaproteobacteria > Burkholderiales > Gallionellaceae > Sideroxyarcus. Next base: position 8,275 of record JAQUAD010000054.1, on the reverse strand, counting down.
GTGCTCGATTCTGGCCCCCGATATCTGTTCGGCGCATTGCAGGTGCGCGGCCTGGAGCGCTACGAGCCTTTGCTGATCGAGCGTCATGCGACGTTCAAGTCCGGCCAGCCGTATCGGCGCGACTTGTTGCTGGAGTTCCAGACGCAGTTGCAGAAATTGCCGCAATTCAGCTCCATCATCGTGAACCTTGATACTGTCGCAGCGCAGGAGAACGGCGCGCAGACGACACGCGTGGCCCCCGTCCAAGTGCAGGTGGTGGAAGCAAAATCGCGCAAGCTGTCGTTCGGTATCGGTTACAGCACCAACAACGGCGTGCGCAACGAGGTGAACTATCAGAGCTACAACTTCCTCAATCAGGCCTGGACGCTGAACAGCGCCGCCGTGGTGGAACAGAACCGGCAGAACCTTGCGCTGGCGCTGGATACGCCGCCCAATCCGCTGGGGTATCGTTTGTTGTGGCGGGCCAGCGGCGAACGCACCGACATTCAGGAACTGGTCACCCGCCGCGACAAATTCGGTGTCACGCGCACGCGCAACCTGTTTGGCATCGAGACCGGCATCAGTCTTAACTGGCAGCAGGAACGCCGCATCCCGACTGGCGGTATCAGTGAAACCGACCAGGCGCTGGTACTGGATTGGCATTGGTATCGGCGCATGGTGGACGATCCGCTGGCGCCGATGGACGGCAGCCTGACCGAGATCAAGATCGGCGGAGCCAGCAAGTCATTCACGTCGGACCAGGACTTCGTGCGCAGCTACGGCCGTCATCAATCGTGGATTTCCATGACGCCGCACGATGTATTGAGTTTGCGTGCCGAGGCCGGCTATACCGCCTCCACCACGCGTCTGGGCATACCGCAGGAATATCTGTTCCGCGTCGGCGGCACGCAGACCGTGCGCGGTTTCGCCTATCAGAGCATCGGCTTTCTGGAAGGTGGTGCGGTGGTGGGTGGACGTGCGATGAGTACGCTGAGCGCCGAATATACGCACTGGTTCGGCAATTGGGGCGCAGCGATGTTCGTCGATGCCGGTGCGGCAGCGGATACCGCGCCGACCTTGAAGTGGTATCGCGGTCATGGTTTCGGCGCCCGTTGGCGCAGCCCGGTCGGGCCGCTGGCGCTGGATGCCGCGCGCGGCCAGGGCGAGCCGGGTACGCGCGTGCACTTCGCTGTGGCGGTGGCATTCTGATGGTCATCCAGCGCTTTGCTCCTTCGCGTCGTCAGCTGTTGTGGCTGGCCCTGCTCACGCCGCTGGCCATGGTCGCTGCCGGCGGGAGTTGGCTGTTGGGCACGCAGTCGGGCCTGATCTGGGTCAGCACTGCCTTGCAGAAATATAGCGGTGAGATGCTGGAGATCGAGGGTGAGCATGGCGCGCTGATGGACAACTTCGGCATGCGGCATCTGTTGCTGCGCGGCGAAGGCTGGCGCGTCACCCTGCAAGATGTGGAAGTGCATTGGCGTCCAGTCGCATTCCTGCACGGCGAGTTGCATGTGCTGCAACTGCAGGCGAAAAGCATGGACGTATTGACCTTGCCTGCGGATACGGCGACAGCCATGCCGGAGGATATTTCGCTGCCGCTGGCTATCAAGGTGGAGCAATTCGACGTCGGCAGCTTGCGCTTGTCGAGCAGCGAGAACGCAGAACCGGATCTGCAGGCAGATACGCTGCGGGTTCGTTTCACAGCGGATTCGTCCGGACATCGTTTGCAGGTGGCCGAGGCGCATTTACCCTACGGTGATCTGGTCGGTACGCTGGGTATCGCGCCACGCGCTCCCTATGCCGTGCAGGCGACTGCGTCGCTGGAAACTGTGGTGCCGATGCGTGCCGGCTATCAAGTCGAAGTCAGTGGTGATCTGCAACATCTGGATGTGGCGCTGAACGCAGCAGGCGAGGGGATGAGCATGCACGGCACAGCGCAATTGCTGCCGCTGGCAGCGGTGCCGCTGGCGAACGCCGAACTTTCATTCAAAGGACTTGCGACAAACTGGCTGGATGCTGAGGCACCGCCGGCCCGTCTCAACGGCGAACTCGAATTGCGCGGCACAAAGAAGGAAGAGTTGGAAGGTTCGCTGTCTATCCAGAATCAGCATGCCGCACCTCTGGATAAGGCGGGTTTGCCCTTGCGCAGTCTGCAATCGCGCTTGCGCTGGTCGGAACGATATTGGCAGCTTTACGGTGTGGAGGCACGTATCGGTGAGTCCGGGCGTGTGGCCGGGGAATTGGACTGGCGGCCGCAGTCCCGCGAAGGCGCAATGCGTCTGCAGGTGAGCCGTTTCGATCCGGGCGCGATCGATACGCGGGCGCCGCATTTGAATCTGGATGGCGAGATCGCGCTGGGCAGTACCGGCAGTGAACAGCAGGCGCGCATTGCGCTGATCGACGGCGCGCTTGTCATCGACGGTGGTCTGCATCGTCGCGGCGACCTGATCGCTTTGCATGCGTTGCGTTTTGCGCGGGGCGAGACCGAGCTGATCGGAGAAGGCGAATTGAGGCTCGATCACGTTTACACGTTCAGCTTTGACAGTCATCTGCATCGCCTGGACCTGCGCGAATTCACCGACATTTCTGCAACCGATCTGAATGCCGTGTTGCATGCCTCCGGCACTTTGCTACCGCAACCTGAAGTAGCGCTCGATTTCGAGCTGGAGCAGAGCCGTTTTTCGAGCTATGCCATCGACGGTGGCGGGCAGTTGCACTTCAACGGCAAGCAAAAGGCGGAAGGCGAGATCGAACTGCGCATCGGGGCCAACACCCTTAACGCTGAGCTTGCTTACGGTACCGCGGCCGACTATTTCAAGGTGATACTGGATGCGCCCAAGCTGGAGCAGTTGGGCGGGGCGATGCGCGGGCAGCTGTCCGGTCAGGCCGAACTGCTGGGCAGTCTGGCCGAGCCTGTCATCAGTTTCACGCTGGGCGGCATTAACCTTGCGCTGTCTGATGGCGGCAGCATCGAGCAGATCGATGCGGGCGGTCACTACGATGCGCAATCGCTGGCATTGCAGTTGACTGCCTCCGGGGTGCGTGCGCAGAGCGGCATGGGCATGACGGATTTGCGCGTGGAAGCAAACGGAAGTCGCGCGCAGCACAGTCTGCAAGGCGCTGCCAATCTGACGCGCAACGAGCAGCCGCTCGGGCGCTGGCATTTCGAGACCAGCGGCGGCCTGAGTGAGACGGAAGAAGCGTGGCAATGGCTAGGCAGCCTGGACGCCTTGCAGGCCGACGGCATCCTGCCGTTGCGTTTGCAGGCGCCCGCGACATTGTCGCTGGCACCGGGCAAAGTGGCGCTGGGGGCGGCCCGTCTTGCGCTCGGCGGTGGCGAGGTCAGCTTGCAGGAAACGCAATGGACGCAACAGGCTTGGCATAGTGCGGGTCGCTTCAGCGGACTGGGCGTGCGGGCTGTGAATCTGCAGCAGTTCACCCAGCCGACCGAAGCTTTCGACACCATGCGTTTTGGCGGCGATTGGGACATCACTTCGGATACGCACTGGCAGGGACATGCCAGCATCCAACGCGAAAGCGGCGACCTGCTGGTCGATCCGCAAAGCGGACAGCAGTTGGGTTTGCAAGAACTGAGTCTGTCGATGCAGGTGGTGCAGGATGTGCTGTCGCTGCAACTGGTCGGTAATGGAACGCGACTGGGCGAGGTGGCGGCGCGCGTGAAAGTGCCGCTGTCTCAGCAGGACGGTGCTTGGACCGTGGAGGGGGATGCGCCGCTCGAGGGGCATGTAACGCTGCGCGGCGAAGATCTGACATGGATAGGCCCGGTGCTGCACGATAACCTGCAAAGCGGCGGCAGCCTGTCGCTGGATGCCGACCTGCGCGGCACCTTCGGCGTCCCGCGCCTGCAGGGCGCCGTGCAAGGCGACAATCTGCGCGTGGCCTTGCTGGACCAAGGGGTGAAGCTGGAACAGGGTAGCTTGCGCGCCCGTCTAGAGACGAACAATGTGCATATCGACAAGCTGCAGTTCGCTGCGCCTTACCTGCCCAAACCCGATGACAAGCTGCTGGACGATTACCGTTTGCCGGAAGGCGCAGGACAGTTGAGCGCAAGCGGGCGTATCGATCTGGAGGGAGCGGACAGTGATCTGCAGGTGCAGCTTGCGGCGTTGCCTTTGGCGCAAAGGGCAGACCGCTGGCTGATCGTTTCCGGCGACGGGCATATCGGCTATGCCAGCCGTACTTTGAGCCTGCACGGGAACATCCGTGCCGATGCAGGCCTGATCGCGCAGATCGAGACGGGCAAACCGCGCTGGTCGGACGATGTGAAGATCATCGGCCAGGATGAGCGCGACCAGAATAGTCTGGCCTATGACATCGATGCCGGCTTCGATCTGGGCGACCATTTCTATTTACGCACGGCAGGGCTGGAATCACGACTCAGCGGGCAGTTGCGGCTGAAAGGCGAGGCGGGCTCGCCGATGCAGGCCACCGGTCTCATCGCCACGCAGGATGGCTTGTTCAACGCCTACGGCCAGCAACTGACGGTCGAGCGAGGCATGGTGAACTTTCAGGGGCCGCCGGAAGATCCTGGCCTGAATATCCTTGCCCTGCGCAAAGGCCTCACGGTAGAGGCCGGGGTCGAGGTGACAGGTACCGCGCGCCATCCTGTGATCAGGCTGGTTTCTACGCCTGTGGTACCGGATGCGGAGAAGCTTTCCTGGATCGTGCTCGGTCGCGTTCCCGAGAGCGGCAGCATCGATTCATCCCTGTTGCTTGCAGCGGCGGGCAATCTACTGGGCGGGCAGTCGGTCGGTCAATTGGGGCGCAGCCTCGGCGTGGATGAGCTGTCCTTGCGGCAGCGCGAGACGGGTGATGCGTTGCAGAACCAGGTAGTGACCGTCGGCAAGCGTCTGTCGTCGCGCGCCTACCTGAGCTATGAGCAGGGGCTGTCGGATGTAGGCGGACTGACCAAGTTCACTTATACACTCACACCACGCATCACCATCGTTACCCGCACCGGTACCGAGGATGCGCTGGATCTGTTCTACTCCTTCCGATTCTACTGAGTTTGCGATCGCTTGATGCAACCTGCGGCTTCTGTTCTAATCGCACCTGACATTTTAATAATCGTTTAACAATCGAAATGAATAATGATGAAACCCGCACAAGTCGTTAAAGCTTTGGCGGCGCTGGCGCAAGGCACACGGCTGGCGATCTTCCGCCTGCTGGTGAGCGCCGGGCCGGAAGGCATGGCAGCCGGACAGATCTCGAAAAAGTTGAAGGTGTCGCCTGCGACGCTGTCTTTCCATTTCAAGACGCTGAGCCATGCCGGGCTGGTGGAAAGCAGGCAGGACGGGCGCTTCGTGTATTACGCGGCGAACTTCACGGTGATGAACGGCATGGTCGATTATCTGACCGAGAACTGTTGCGGCGGTGCGGATTGCGGCATCGGCGACAAGGCATGTTGAACTAAAAGGATCAGGAAATGAGCGAAAAAACATACAACGTACTGGTGCTGTGCACCGGCAATTCGGCACGCAGCATTCTGGGCGAGGTGCTGTTCAACAAGCTGGGAAAAGGAAAATTCAGGGCCTATAGCGCGGGCAGCAAACCGGCTGGACGCGTCAATCCCGGCGCGCTGGAATGGCTGCAGGACAACGGTTTCGGCACTGACGGTCTGCGTAGCAAAAGCTGGGACGAATTCGCAGCACCCGGTGCGCCCGAGTTCGATTTTGTGTTCACCGTATGCGACAACGCGGCAGGTGAAGTCTGTCCGGTCTGGTATGGCACGCCGATGACGGCGCACTGGGGTATCCCTGATCCTGCACATATCGAAGGCGACGAAGCGCGTCGTGCGGCATTCAACAAAGCAGCCGAGCAACTGACGCGTCGCATCCAGTTGTTCGTGAGCTTGCCCATCGAGAAGCTGGACAAGCTGACGTTGAAAGAAAAAATGAACGAGATCGGGCGCACCCGGGATTAAGGAGCGGATGATGGATGCCGTGCAATGCAAGGAAGCAGCAGTCAATTCGTTGTTCACTCCGCAAGTCGCGGAACTGGTCGCCATCGGTGCCGCCATCGCCGCGAATTGCGAACCCTGTTTCAAATACCACTACGATCAGGCGCGCAAGCTGGGCGTGACTGAGCTGGACATGCGTTATGCCGTAGACCTGGCGCAGAAGGTCAAGGACACACCTGCGCGTGCCATGCTGTCGCTGGCTGAACGTTGTCTGGGGGCGGCCACTGAAGAGAGTCGTGCTGCTGCGGCAGCATGTTGCCCGGATGGCGGTGCTAATGCAGGCGGGGCGTGCGCATGAGCATCTTCGAACGCTATCTGACCGTATGGGTCTTCCTGTGCATCGTGGTCGGCGTGCTGCTGGGGCAGTTCATGCCTGCGCCGTTCCAGTGGCTGGGCGGGCTGGAGATCGCCAGGGTCAATATCCCGGTCGGCCTGCTGATCTGGGTGATGATCATCCCGATGTTGTTGCGCATCGATTTCGGCGCACTGCATGAGGTGCGCAAGCACTGGCGCGGCATCGGCGTCACCCTGTTCGTGAACTGGGCGGTCAAGCCGTTCTCCATGGCCTTGCTGGGCTGGTTGTTCATCCGCCAGCTGTTCGCGCCGTATCTGCCCGCAGAGCAACTGGACAGTTATGTCGCCGGTCTCATCCTGCTGGCGGCAGCGCCGTGCACGGCCATGGTGTTCGTATGGAGCCGACTGGTGAACGGCGAGCCGCTGTTCACGCTGTCGCAGGTCGCGCTCAACGACACCATCATGATCTTCGCCTTCGCGCCCATCGTGGCCTTGCTGCTGGGGATCTCGTCCATCATCGTGCCGTGGGATACCTTGCTCACCTCGGTGGCGCTGTACATCGTGATTCCGGTGGTGCTTGCGCAGTTGTGGCGCAAGTGGTTGCTGGCACGCGGCGAGACCGCCTTGCAGCGCACATTGTCGGCACTTGGACCGCTGTCCATCTCCGCGCTGTTGCTCACGCTGGTGCTGCTGTTTGCCTTCCAGGGCAAGGCCATTGTCGAGCAACCCCTGATCATTGCCATGCTGGCCGTGCCGATCACCATCCAGGTGTATTTCAACTCTGCACTGGCCTACTGGCTGAACCGCCGCGCGGGCGAGGCGCATTGCGTGGCCGGGCCATCCGCCTTGATCGGTGCCAGCAACTTCTTCGAGCTGGCCGTCGCGGCCGCGATCAGCCTGTTCGGTTTCCAGTCGGGGGCCGCACTGGCCACGGTGGTCGGTGTGCTGATCGAAGTGCCGGTGATGTTGTCGGTGGTGTATCTGGTGAAGCGCAGTCAGGGCTGGTACGAGGTGACGGACGGGAAATGATCGGCGGTATGGCTTGGTGTAGTATCGGCTGACCATTTGTCAGCTGGAGTACATATTGAACCATACACACCATCATGCCGAGAGTTACGACCGTGCCTTTGCGGCCGGCATCGTCCTCAATGTGCTGTTCGTCATGGTCGAAGCGGGTTACGGCTGGGTGGCCGATTCGCTGGCGCTGCTGTCGGATGCGGGGCACAACTTGAGCGATGTGCTGGGGCTGCTGCTGGCGTGGGGCGGCTACTATCTGGCAAGGCTGCGTCCGAGTCGCAGCCACACCTACGGCTTCGGTCGCGCAACCATCATGGCGGCGATGTTCAATGCGCTGCTCTTGCTGGTTGCCGTTGGCGGCATCGCATGGGAAGCATTCGACCGGTTCGCACACCCGGTGGCGATAGAGGGCATGACGGTCATCGTGGTCGCGGCGATAGGCGTGCTGGTCAACGGTGTGACCGCCTGGCTGTTCATGTCCGGCAATCATCATGACCTGAATCTGCGCGGCGCTTTCCTGCACATGGCGGCGGATGCGCTGGTGTCGGTGGGCGTGGTGGCAGCTGGAGCCATGTTCCTGTGGACAGGTTGGTACTGGCTGGACCCGCTCATCAGCCTGATCATCGCACTCGTGATTCTGATAGGCACTTGGGGCTTGTTGCGGCAGGCGCTGCACCTGTCGCTGGATGGTGTACCGTTATCGGTCGAATTGGAACAGGTGCGGGACTATCTGTCCGGATTGCCTGAAGTGAGTGCCGTGCACGACTTGCATGTGTGGGCGATGAGCACTTCGGAGGTCGCACTCACTGCGCATCTGGTCATGCCGAATGGACATGCGGGGGATGAATTCCTGTGTCGTGTGACGCAGGCATTGCATGAGTAAAGCGGCTTTGATTTTCGGACGGATAGCGCATGATTTCAGGACGCTAATTTAAGCATGAATCAGTTGATTTCAGGATAGCCAATAAACCGCCCTTCGAGGGCGGTTTATTTTGGGTTTGAAGG
>JAQUAD010000053.1 GCA_028687425.1 Sideroxydans sp. | reverse complement strand
GCGGTCGCTCCACAACGCAAGGTCGGGCAGACAGGCGCCGGCCAGTACCAGCCGCGGATAGGCGAGTACGGCTTTGCGGAAGCGCGGGTCGGTGAACGGTACGGCCCACAGCAGCATCTGCGCAAAGTAGACGTGGGTGTACAAGCCCCATGCATTGGCATCCGCGCTCCACAACAGCAGCGGGATCCACCAGCGCCAATGTCTCGTCAGCAACTTCATGGCGCGCAGTATGTGGAGTGCACATGAAGCGCAGATGACAAGTGCGTGAGATTTTGATGAAGACTGCGAGTATGATCAGCGCTCACATTTCCCTTGGGCTAGAGGCTGGCATGGCGGGCGTATTGGCAGGTGATATCGGCGGCACGAAGACGCGACTGGCACTGGTCGAAGTCACGGGCACGCAGGTGACTGTCATCCGCGAGCGCGAATTCCGCAGCGCGGACCACGCTACTTTCGACGATCTGCTGGCCCAGTTCATCCCCGCTGCCGGCGACATTCACTCCGCCGCCTTCGGCGTGGCGGGGCCGGTGAAGCACGACACCGTACAGACCACCAACCTGCCCTGGCACATCTCCGCGGAGACGTTGCGCCAGCGTTTCGGTTTCGCCAGCTGCCACCTGCTGAACGATCTGGAAGCGACCGCCTACGGCTTACCCGCACTGCAGGCGGACGATCTGTACACGCTGCATGCGGGCCACGCCGACGGACACGGCAACCGCGCCATCATCGCCGCCGGCACCGGACTGGGCGAAGCCGGGTTGTATTGGGACGGCCGTACGCACAAGCCCTATGCGACCGAAGGCGGTCATGCCAGTTTCGCGCCGCGCGATGCGCTGGAGCTGGATTTCGCGCAGTCGTTGCGCGCGCGTTTCGGCCATGTGAGCTGGGAGCGCGTGGTGTCCGGCATGGGCATCCCCGACCTGTACGATTTCCTGCTGACCCGCCAGGGCGGACATACGCCGGACTGGCTGGCGGCTGCGATGCAGAGCGAGGGCAAGGCGGCCGCCATCTCCAATGCTGCGCTGGCGGAGCGCGACGCCCTGTGCGCCGAGACCCTGCAACGCTTCGTCAGCCTGTACGGCGCAGAGGCAGGCAATCTGGCGCTGAAGACCATGAGCAGCGGCGGGCTGTATGTCGGCGGCGGCATCGCCCCCCGGATCATGCCGCTGCTGGAAAGCGGCGCTTTCCTCGCCGCCTTTTTCGACAAGGGCCGCATGCGCCCGCTGCTGGAAGCCATGCCGGTACGCGTCATCCTCAACGACCGCGCCGCACTTTTCGGCCCGGCCCTTTTCGCCGCACAACGACAGGCATAGAATGCCGCGCCACAGGAGGTGCTTAAACAGCCATCATGAAACAAGCAATACTCGCAACGATCTCGTCTTCCTTCCGTCCCCGTCTGATCGATTCACTGCGCGACTACGATAAAGCGCGACTGCGTACCGACATCTCCGCCGGCATCACCGTCGGCATCGTCGCCCTGCCGCTGGCCATCGCCTTCGCCATCGCCTCCGGCGCGAAACCCGAGGCGGGCATCTTCACCGCCATCATTGCCGGTTTCATCATCTCCGCGCTGGGCGGTTCGCGCGTACAGATCGGCGGTCCGACCGGCGCCTTCATCGTCATCGTGTACAACATCATCCTGCAGTACGGTTATGCCAACCTGCTGATCTGCACCATGATGGCCGGGGTGATGCTGGTGGCGATGGGGTTGTTCCGGCTGGGCAACCTGATCAAGTTCTTCCCGCGCCCGCTCATCATCGGCTTCACCAACGGCATCGCGGTGCTCATCATCCTCAGCCAGGTGAAGGAGTTCTTCGGCCTGCAGATCGAGGTGATGCCCGCCGATTTCCTCGGCAAGCTGCGCGCGATCTACGAGGCCATCGGCACCGTCGACCCGCTCACCGTGACACTGGCCGTCGCATCGGCTTTGCTGATCTGGTTCTATCCCAAGACCTGGGCGCAGAAGATGCCCTCGCCCATCGTCGCGCTGATCGTCGGCACGCTGCTGGTCGGCCTGTTCAACCTGCCCACCGAAACCATCGGCTCGCGCTTCGGCGGTATCCCGCAGGGCCTGCCCAGTTTTGAGTTCCCCGAGCTCACCTTCGCCACGCTGCGCTACCTGTTTGCCCCGGCGATGACCATCGCCCTGCTGGGCGCGATCGAATCGTTGCTGTCGGCAGCCGTGGCGGACGGCATGATCGACGACAAGCACGATTCGAATCAGGAACTGATCGCGCAGGGTATCGCCAACATCGTCACGCCGTTCTTCGGCGGTATCCCCGCCACCGGCGCCATCGCCCGCACCGCGACCAATGTGCGCAGCGGCGCGACCAGTCCATTGTCGGGCATCGTGCATGCGCTGACGCTGCTGGTGATCGTGCTGGTCGCGGCTCCACTGGCGCAGTACATCCCGCTGGCGTCGCTGTCGGCCATCCTGCTGGTGGTGGCGCTCAACATGGGCGAGTGGGAAGGTTTCCGCACGCTGCGCAAATATCCGAAGAGCGACAGCGCGGTGCTGCTGGTCACCTTCGTGCTGACGGTGATGTTCGGCCTCACCGTGGCGGTGGAAGTCGGCCTGTTCATCGCCGTGTTCTCCTTCATGCAGCGCATCACCAACCTGACCCACGTCAGCGTGGCCGACGAATCGCCGCTGCCCGACGACGGCGAGGCGACCGTCATGCGCAAGGCGGTGCCGCAGGGTGTGGTGATCTACCGCGTGTTCGGTGCGCTGTTCTTCGGCGCGGCGGACAAGCTGGAAAACATCCTGATCGAACTGCACAACGAACCCGAGGTGCTGGTGCTCAAGATGCACGAGGTGATCAGCATGGATTCGAGCGCACTGCACAAGCTGGAACACCTGCACGACAAGCTGCACAAACGCGGCAAACACCTGATCCTGTGCGGCCCGCACACCCAGCCCTACTTCCTGATGCACCAGTCAGGTTTCTTCGACCAGGTGGGCAGGGCTAACGTGGTGGGGAGTGTGGACGAGGCGCTACGGCGTGCGAGGGAACTGCTGCCTGCCGCTTGAGGGTCTTTCTATCTGTAGTTCGCTGCCAAGCTCAGCTTTGCGGTGATGAAATTGCTTGGGTAGAGTCGCTTATTAACCCATAGCAGTCGTTAAAGCTCTATGTCTGTCGCAGATAGTGGAAATAAGCGAGATTCAAATTACGAAGAGTTGACAACTCACTCTTTGTTTACGCATTTGCGGGAGTCTTGAACTTGCTGAAGTTGCTCAGTCTCCATTGCCCTTTCATATCTGTTCCGTGTTCTTAATACCGAAATCAATTGCAGTAAGCTAATGAGAGTAATTCCAAGCCCTATTGCCATTGCTACCATCCGATGCCAAGATTCTTTTTGATGAGAAACAATCAATTCATTTCCAAATTGATGCCAAAGCCACCTTCCAATTTCGTCGATATTCCAACCAACAATGCATACCAGCAAACCAAGCAAGATAGAGTTAGCGTTCCCACGAATTGAATGGTGATCAAATAACTGCCCTTTCCCCATATAGTAATTTCTTGGATTGTCTTTTTTCTTCCCTTTATCCATTCTGCTAACCACAGTGATCGCCAAGCCTGAAATGAGTAGTGTTATGAGTAGTTCAATTTGTTGCTGAGTCATATAGAGAGTCTTTCGGAAACCGACACAAATTGGCGCTACATCTATAGGAAATAGAACGTCCGCTTCTGGCCGATTGCAGCCAGTTTCCGCCACCTGTCCCCACGCGCATCAGACCACCGAAGCCTTATGCTGTTTTATCCATCCCGGTATCTCGCCGGCCGGCATGGGTTGCGCGATGCTGTAGCCTTGCACGGAACCGCAGCCCATCTTTTTCAACTGCGCATTCAGTTCGCCGTCTTCCACGCCTTCGGCCACGGTGTGCCGGCCGAAGGTGTCCGCCAGCGCGATGACGCCCTGCACGATGGCACGATCGCCCGCATTCAGACTCATGCCCTGCACGAAGGATTGGTCGATCTTCAGCGTGTCGGCCGACAGCTTGCTCAGGTAGACCAGCGAGGAATAGCCGGTGCCGAAATCGTCCAGCGCGAAGGTGACGCCCATCTTGCGGCAGGCGTCGATGACTTCGGATGTTTGGGCGATGTCTTCCAGCGCGGCGCTTTCCAGCACTTCGATCTGCAGCGCGCCATCGCGCAGCGTTGGGTAATGCGTCAGTTCGCTTTGCAGATGCTCGGCAAAGTCGGCGATTTGCAGATGCTGCGCGGAGATGTTGATGCTGACCTGCAGATACAGCCCTGCGCGTTCCCATGCGAACAGTTGCGCCAGCGCGTTCCTGATCACCCATTTGCCCAGCTGCACATCCTGTTCCGAGTTCTCGATGATGGGCAGGAATTCGGCGGGAGCCAGCATGCCGCGTTCGGGATGATTCCAGCGTATCAGGGCCTCGACACCGACGATCTTCCCGCTCGATAGCTCCAGCCTGGGCTGGTAATACAGTTCGAACTCGCCCGCTTCCAGGCCTTCGGCGATGCGACGGCGTCCTTCGTGCAGCGTGCGCACGTGCTTGTCATGCATCGCATCGTAAAGATGGAAGCGGTTCTTGCCGCTCTGTTTGGCGATGTACATGGCCTGGTCGGCATGACGCAGCAGCGTATCGCCGTCCGCATCGTCCTCGGGATAGAGCGTCACACCGATACTGGCCGACACCACCACCTGCCTGTCCTTGAGCACCACCGGCTGTGAGATGACTTCCATGACGCGCTCCAGCACCCGGTAACATTCTTCGACTTTTGGCAGTTCGTTGAACAGCATCACGAATTCGTCCCCGCCCAGGCGCGCCAGGGTATCGCCCGCGCGCAACACGTCCTGCAGACGGCGCGTGATATCGATCAGCAGCTTGTCGCCCATATCGTGACCGTGTTTGTCGTTCACATCCTTGAATCCGTCCAGATCGATATAGCAGACTGCCAGCATGGTATCGCCGCGTTGCGCGACCGCGATCGCCTGGCGCAGACGATCGGCCAGCAAGCGGCGATTGGCTACGCCGGTCAGTGCGTCGTAGTTGGCGACGCGGCTGAGCTCCGCCTCATGTTCCTTGAAATAGGTGATGTCGGAGAAGATGCCGACATAGCGTTGCACCTGTCCGTGATGATCGGCGATGACGGAGATGGATAGCATTTCGGCGAACACTTCTCCGCTCTTGCGCCGGTTCCATATTTCGCCGCGCCAGGCGCCGCGTTCTTTCAGGATCTGCCACATGGCTTCATAGAACGTCTTGTCCTGCCTGCCTGAGTTGAGGATGTTCGGGTCCCGGCCCAGCACTTCCGCGCGCGAATAACCGGTGATGCTGGTGAACGCGGTATTGACATCGATGATGAGATTGTTCGCATCGGTAACGATGATGGCTTCCTGGCTGTTGTCGAACACGCTGGCGTTGACACGCAGCGACTCTTCCGCCCGGCGCCGGTCGGTGATGTCGTACTGGATGCCGTCCCATAACACGTCGCCGTTCTCCAGCCGGGTCGGCTGCGATGCGATATGCAGCCAGCGTATCTCGCCGTTGCGGCGTCTGATGCGCCCTTCCCATTCGAAGGCATGCATCTGCTCGCGCGCGACATCCTGCAGCCACATGAATTCTTCCTGCTCATCGGGCAGGATGCGTGAAAGTGCGCTCTTGGGATCGCGCATCACATCCTTCTCTTCCACATCCAGCAATTCGCACCAGCGGTGGCTGACGTAATCGTAGCGGCTGCCGCCTTGTGCAAGCATGCGGAATTTGTACACGCCGACCGGGATGCGTTGCACCAGCCCGGCATATTCGTCCAGCGTGGCGCGCAATGCTTCTTCCGCGCGCTTGAGTTCGCTCACTTCGCGCCCCACGATGACCAGCCCCTTGCGGCTGCCGTCTTCATGGAACAACGGTACCTTGATCACGTCGAACGCGTGGGAGACACCGTGCTCATCCCATATCACCTCTTCTACCCGGGATGCGATGCCCTGCTGCCAGACTTGCTGATCCGTGTCGCGGCACTTCAGGAGCGGGGCTTTGTATTCAGCCGGGGCAAGTACGGACAGCTCCGCATCGGTACTGCCGCAAACCGTCGTCTCGCTCAGGCCGAAAGCGGCGCGTGCCGCCGAGTTCGAGGTCAACCAGCGTCCCTCCCCATCCTTGAACTGGATCGCATCCGGGATCGCCTCGATGACGGTGCGCAACAGCTCTTCGCTCTGTTTCAGGCGTTGTTCGCTTTCTCGCAGTCTCTGTTCGGCCAGATTGCGTTCCGTGATGTCGCGCACGATGCACAGCGAATAGCGCACCTTATCGAATTCGATGATGGTGAAGGCGATCTCGACATCCAGCAACTTGCCGTCGCAGGTACGGTGGCGCGACTCGAACACATTCGATTCACCCCGATTCGAACCCCGTATCATTGCCTGCGCCTGCGCATTGGAAATATCCGGATCGATATCGCCGACCGTCATTCCCAGTAACACTTCGTGCGGGTAACCGAGTTGCCGACAGGCCGTCTCGTTGACATAACTGAAACCGGCTTCCTCGTTGAGCAGGAACACCGCATCGGCCGAGGTGTTCACCGCACGCTCCAGCAGCTGCAGCCGCTGGCGCGCTTTTTTCCTTTCCGTGATGTCGCGCACGATGCACAGACTGAGAATGCGTTCCTCGAACCTGACCTTGGACGCGGAAACCTCGACCTCTATAAGATGTCCGTCACGGGCACGATGCCGCGTTTCAACGATGCTTTCTTCGCCGAATTTCGTCTCCGCGAACATTTGCTGCACTTGTGCGCGCGACGTGTCGGGATCGATATCGGTCACCGACATGCTCAGCAACGCTTCGCGCGTATAGCCCAGGCGGCGGCATGCCGTCTCGTTCACATAGTGGAACCGCAGCTCCCCGTCGATCAGGAATATCGCATCGCTGGAGGCATTCACCGCCGATTCAAGCAGTTCGAGTTGCTGGTGCGACTTCTTGCGCTCGGTGAAATCGCGCGCCACCCCCAGCACGCCGACCAGCTTGCCGGAACGGCCGCGCATCGGTGTCTTGATGGTCTCCACCAGTTCCCTGTGCCCGTCGTCCGCGAAGGTGATCCACTCCTCGTTAACACTGTGCTTGCCCGCCGCCATCGCCATGCGGTCTTGCTCCCGGAATGCATCAGCCGTCGCACGGTCCACAAAGTCGTAATCGGTTTTGCCGACGATGTCCTTTTCCACGGCGCCGAAGAAACGTTCGAAGCGGTGATTGCAGGCCAGATAGCGGCCCTCGGCATCTTTCAGCCAGACCAGGTCGGGAATGGTGTCGAGCAAGGTGTGCAGGAAGGACTCTTCGATGCCTGCACGCTGCTCGTGCAGGCCGGTCACCATCAATTGCGTCAGGTCATGCTCGCTCACCAGACCGGACATGCTGCCTTTCTCATCGACCACCACCAGATGGCGCACCTTGTGCACCAGCATCTGCTCTGCCGCCTGGTTGGTCGTGGCACCGACCGGGATGCTCAGCACCGGCGACACCATCACATCGCCCAGCGTGGTATGCAGCCAGTCCGTGTTCGAGGAATAGAGCCGCACCACATCGCGCTCGGTCACGATGCCCAGCGGCTTGCCTTCCGCCACCACGACGACACAACTCTTGTGCTGCGCATGCATCAGGTCGATGGCCTGCTTGAGCGGCGTCTCCGGCGGCAGCGCGATGCCCGCGCGTTGCGCGATGGAGGAAATGCGACGTCGCCCTGCCAGGATGGTGAGATCGAGATGCAGGCGGAAATCGGTCTCGCTGATCACGCCCGCAACCGCACCCGCCTTGTCCACCAGCACCAGATGGCGTATGCCTTCGCGCTGGCAGGTGTGGAACCCGTCCAGCACACCCAGTTCGCCGGACATGACGACTACCGGCGCCGACATGACTTCGCGCAGCGGAGCCGTTTCCGCGACGCCGTCGTGCATGGCGCGCAGGATATTGCGTTCGGTGATGATGCCCAGCGGATGCTGGCTGTCGTCGGTCACGACAATGGATGAATAGCGCTGCTGCGCCATCACGCTGGCGGCAGCGGCCAGACTGGATTGTGCACTGCCGGTAGTGACATCGCGCGTGGCGATGTCGATCAACCGCATATTAGCTTGTGTCTCGCCTCTCATACTTGCCTTCCAGACTCATGCGCGGTCCCTGATGCAAGTTACCACACTATATGCCCGGAAAATCATCTTAACCCTGCGTTGCGCTGGGCTATGAGTAAACGATGCGTACCTTGTCCTGACCGATCTCCTCCGACAGCGTCGCCATCAATTCTTCGGGCAATGTGACCTTCCATTCGTCCCCCAGACGCAGCGGCGCCGCGCCGATCAGGTTGCGGTAATTGATCTGCACCGTGCATTCGCCGCCGCAGTATGGCTTGAGCATCTCGGCCAGGCGTTTGGTACACACCTTGTCATCCATGCTGCAATCGATGTCCAGGCGCTTGGCGAACACGGCGCGCGCCGAGGCGAAGTCATGCAATGCATCGGCACTGATGCGCATGCCGCCGGAATACTCATCCATGCTGGCACGACCGCGCGCGACCACCAGCTGGTCGTCGCGCAGCCAGTTGCGGTTGGGTTCGAACAGGTCGTTGAACACCGTCATCTCGATCTGCGCGCTGCCGTCGTCCAGCGTCAGCACCGCCATGCGCCCGCGCCTTGTTTGCAGGATGCGGATGCCGCTGATGATGCCGGCCAGCACCAGTTCTTTTTCCTGGCGGCGCGAGCGGCCGTTGGCAGCGGGCAATATCTCCGGCGTGACCTTGTTCAGCCGCATGCTGATGAAGTGGGCCAGCTCCTGCTCGTATTCCTGATAGGGGTGACCGGACAGGTAATAGCCGAGCGCAGTCTTCTCCTGCGCCAGCTGCTCGCGCAGCCCCCAGCGCTCCACGTCGGCCAGCGGCAGGTTCATGTCTTCCGCCGGGTCGTCGCCGAACAGGCTGACCTGGTTGGCCGCGCGCGCATGCTGCTCGGCACTGCCCAGCGCCGCATCCAGCGAGGCCAGCATCTGGTGGCGATGATCGTTGATGCTGTCGAACGCACCCGCCTTGATCAGCGCTTCGATGGCGCGGCGATTGACCACGCGCTTGTCCACGCGACGGCAGAAATCGAACAGGTCCTTGAACGGACCGCCCTCCTTGCGCGCCGCCACGATGTTCTCCACCGCAGCTTCGCCCGTACCTTTCACCGCGCCCAGGCCGTAGGCCATGGTTTTCTCGTCTGTCGGCGTGAAGCGGTACAGCGAACTGTTGATGTCCGGCGGCAGGATCTGCACGCCTTGCAGCGCGGTATCCTGATAGAAGAAGCTCACCTTGTCGGTGTTGTCCATTTCCGAGGACAGCGTGGCCGCCATGAATGCGGCCGGGTAATGACACTTCAGGTAGGCCGTCTGGTAGGCGACCACGGAATAGGCGGCGGCGTGCGACTTGTTGAAGCCGTAGCCCGCAAACTTCTCCATGGTGTCGAAGATCTCGTTCGCCTTCTTCTCGTCGATGTCGTTCTTGGCCGCGCCCGCCACGAAGATGGCGCGCTGCTCGGCCATCTCCTCGGCCTTCTTCTTACCCATCGCGCGGCGCAGCATGTCGGCGCCGCCCAGCGTGTAACCCGCCACTGCCTGCGCCGACTGCATCACCTGCTCCTGGTACACCATGATGCCGTAGGTGCTGCTCACCACCTTGTCTAGCAGCGGGTGCGGGATGATGACCTTTTCCTTGCCGTGCTTGCGGTTGATGTAATCCGGGATGAAGTCCATCGGGCCGGGACGGTACAGCGCGTTCAGCGCGATCAGGTCGTCGATGCAGTCCGGCTGGGCTTTCACCAGCGTGTCCTTCATGCCGCGCGATTCGAACTGGAACACGGCGGTGGTGTTGGCGTTGCGGAAGATATTATCGTAGGTGGCCTTGTCGTCGAGCGGGATGGTGTCGATGTTGAAATCCTGCGTACCCTCGATGCCGGAGGCTTTGATGTAACGCACCGCCCAGTCGATGATGGTCAGCGTGCGCAGGCCCAGGAAGTCGAACTTCACCAGACCGACGGCTTCCACGTCGTCCTTGTCGTACTGGCTGACCGTGCTCTCGCTGCCTTCGGCGCAATACAGCGGACAGAAATCGGTGAGCTTGCCCGGCGCGATCAGCACGCCGCCGGCGTGCATGCCGACGTTACGCGTCAGGTCTTCCAGACGCTCGCCCAGCTCCATCAGTTCGTCCACGCCTTCTTCGCTGGCGATGATGGCGTTGAACTCCGGCTCCATCTCGCGTGCCTTGCTCAGCGACACCGGCTTCACGCCGTCCAGCGGCACCAGCTTGGACAAGCGGTCGCACAGCATGTAGGGGAAGTCCAGCACACGGCCGACATCGCGGATCACGCCCTTGGAGGCCATGGTGCCGAAGGTGGCGATCTGCGATACGCAGGCCTCGCCATAGTGATGGCGCACATACTGGATCACCAGTTCACGTCCGTCCTGGCAGAAGTCCACGTCGAAGTCGGGCATGGACACGCGCTCGGGATTGAGGAAGCGTTCGAACAGCAATTCGTAGCGCAGCGGGTCGAGGTCGGTGATGCCCAGCGAATAGGCCACCAGCGAGCCGGCACCGGAACCACGGCCCGGCCCCACCGGCACGCCGTTGGGGAAGCGCTCGTGGCGATACGATTTTGCCCAGCGGATGAAGTCGGCCACGATCAGGAAGTAGCCGGGGAACTTCATGTTGATGATGGTGTTGACCTCGAAATCCAGACGCGCCTGATACTCCGGCATCTTCTCTGCGCGCACGGCTTCATCCGCATACAGCTGCGCCATGCGCCGCTCCAGTCCGCGCTGCGATTCGTCGCGCAGGAACTGGTCCAGCGATTCGCCGTTCGGCGTGGGGAAGTCGGGCAGGTAGTTGGTGCCGAGCTGCAGCTTGAGGTTGCAGCGCTTGGCGATCTCCACGCTGTTCTGCAAGGCTTGCGGCAGATCGGCGAACAGTTCCGCCATTTCGGCCTGCGTCTTGAAGTGTTGCTGGGCGGTGAATTTCTTTACGCGGCGCGTGTCGTTCAACACATAGCCTTCGGCGATGCACACGCGCGCCTCGTGCGCCTTGAAATCATCGGCGGAGAGGAACTGCACCGGATGTGTCGCCACCACCGGCAGCGCCAGCTCGTTCGCCAGCGCCACCGAAGCACGGATGAGCTCTTCCTCGCGCGGGAAACCGCAGCGCTGGATCTCCATATAGAAGCGGTCCGGGAACAGTTCGGCATGCTCGCGCGCGGCCTGTCTTGCAGCATTGCGGTTGCCGTTCTGCAACGCCTGCCCCACCTCGCCCATGTGGAAGCCGGACAGCGCGATCAGCCCTTCCGTGCCCTCACTCAGCCATTCCTTGCGTAGCTCGGGACGACCCCGGTACTGGTTGCCCAGAAATGCGCGCGTGAGCAGCTCGCACAGGCGCAAATAGCCCGCATGGGACTGGCACAGCAACAACAGGCGATGGGGTTGGTCGCGCGCTTCATCGTTGGTGATGAATACGTCGCAACCGGCCACGGGCTTGATACCTGCGCCGCGCGCCTTCTTGTAGAACTTCACCAGTCCGAAGACGTTGGAAAGATCGGTCAGCGCCAGCGCGGGCTGCGCATCCTTCTGCGCCGCTGACACTGCCTCGCCGATACGCACGATACCGTCAGCGATGGAATATTCGCTATGCAGGCGGAGATGGACGAAAGCAGGTTGCGGCATGGTCGGCGGCAGTCAATTCGGGCATGGATTTTAACACTGCCGCCGCCCCACTCCGGCAAGAAATCCTGCCGGCGAATACTGCACCGATGTTACTGGATCGTGACCCTGCTCTGCTCGCGGAATACACGCGTCAACGAGGCCTCCAGAATAGGCAGGTCCTGTTTGTGCAGGGTAGGAAATGCGTCGTGCAGCGTCTGATGCAGCATGCTGTGAGAAGTCATTCCGTTCGTTTCGCTGTGCGATTTCAGCAAAGGGTACACAATGCGATAAGCCTCGTCGAAGATCTCGCGTATGTGCGGGTTATTGCGGCGCTCGACGCCACCGCCATTATTGTAGGCTGCCATGTTCATGATCACTGATTCCTCCTGCCCTCACCGTAATCCGCAAGCCGCACCAGGTCAATAGTCATGAAGGCGCACAAAAACAAAAACCGCCCACGAGGGGCGGTTTTGCATTTGGCGGAGAGGGAGGGATTCGAACCCTCGATACCTTGCGGTATGCCTGATTTCGAGTCAGGTACATTCGACCACTCTGCCACCTCTCCGAGACTCTGTTCGAACGGCATACAGGTGCTGCAACCATCCGAAGGGCGCGCATTTTACCAGCAACATCCTTTTTCGGGCAGAATGTTGCTCAGTCCATCCTGAATCGCATCGCAATCGTTAATGCGCAGCCTCTATCCAATGCGTGTGGTCGTTCTGATCGGCCTGTTCGCCTGGCTGGTGATCAAGGCTACAGAGACGTCCCCTCTGCCCGATTGGCGATCCGGTGAGCTGGTCGCAGTGGTGCCCGATGCCTCCATGGTCACCGATTCGGCGTTCGAATCCGACCTGGTTACCCTGTTCGCCAAACATCTCAATGTCCGCGTACGTTTGATCAAACAGACCTCGGACGCGGCCGTTGCCACGTTGCTGGCCGGAAATGCCCATCTGGCCGCCGGCTTTCGCACGCAATCCAACCCTTCCCTGCGCTATAGCGATGGTTATCACAAGCTGGACGAGCGCGTGGTGTGCAACGGCAAGTCTCCCCGCAAACTGGAGGAGCTCACCTCGCGCGAACTGGTGGTCGCGCGTGAATCCGCGCAGGAAGCCGCTTTGCGCAAGCTGCGCGAAGAATATGACCGGCTGGACTGGGAGTCGCGCAAGGGCAGCTCACCTATCGATCTGCTGAAGGAACTGGCCGAGGAACAGATCGATTGCACGGTGGCGAATGAAGAGCAGATCACCACCATGCGCAACTACTATCCCGGAATCGGCCGGGGACTGAGCCTGAATTTCGATTCGGACATGAGCTGGGCGATCAGTGCCGAAGGCGATGAGGGGCTGCTGGAAGAGGTGAACCGCTTCCTCGCCGAGAGCCGCAAGAACCGCGCCCTGAACTTCGCGCTCGACCGCCACTACGGACACAATGACAGATTGGGGCGCATCGACGTATCCACGTTCATCGCCGACACGCGCAATGTGTTGCCGCATTTCCGGCAGTGGTTCCAGGATGCGGCCGACCTGACCGGCATCGACTGGCGCCTGATCGCCGCACTGGCATACCGCGAATCGCGCTGGGATCCGAATGCCGTCTCTTTCACCAATGTGCGCGGGCTGATGATGCTGACCGAGACGACCGCCGACCGCATGGGATTGCAGAACAGGCTGGATGCGCGCGAGAACATCATGGCCGGCGCGCGTTACCTGCAATTGTTGAAAGAGCAGCTGCCGCTACGCATCACCGAACAGAACCGGCTGTGGATGGCGCTGGCCGCTTATAACCAGGGCATGGGCCACCTTGAGGATGCCCGTGTCCTGGCCAGGCAGCGCGGCCTCAATCCAGATGTATGGGCCGATGTGCGGCGTGTGATGCCCCTGCTGTCACGCCCCGAATATTACGAAAACACCAGGTTCGGCCGCGCACGCGGCGGCGAGGCGGTCGTGCACGTCGAGACGGTACGGCTGTATCACGACATGCTGAAACGGCTGGATGCGGAAGGAAAGCTGCCCGGAAGCGGTCATTTCCCGTTCGGACTCGGCAAGAACTGACAGGATTCACATCTGCCGGAACAGGTGCGTATAGCTGCGGCTGACCGCGACCTTTTCCGGCCGGTCGCGCAATTCCAGCGTGACTTTTCCCATCAGGCCGTGATGTGCGCTGACGATCTGCCGCACGTTGACCAGCGTACCGCGATGCACCTGCCAGAACTGCTCCGGATCGAGCTGGCCGACCAACTCCTTGAGCGGGGTACGCAACAACAATTCTGCGTCGCGCGTCAGCACGGTGGTGTATTTGTCGGCGGACTGGAAGTAGCACACCTCCTCCACCGCCACCATGCGCACGCTCTGCCCGACCTGGATACGCAGCCAGCGCAAAGGCTCGGAATGCGCCGGCGCAGCGAGCATGCTCTGCAAGCGGACCAGCAATGCTTCCGGCGCGGTCTCGGTCTGCTGCTGCAATCTTTTTACGCAACGCGCGAGGCGCTCTTCCGACACCGGCTTGAGCAGGTAATCCACGGCCGCCCGTTCGAAGGCCTCCACCGCATGGTCGTCATAGGCGGTGACGAACACCACTCGGCAGTCGCTACCCGCCGCGCGCGCCGCATCCAGCCCGCTCTGACCCGGCATGCGGATGTCGAGAAAGGCGATGTCGGGTTTGATCTCCTTGAGTGCCTGTTCTGCCGCCACACCGTCATGCACTACTGCGGCGATCTGCAATGCCGGCCACAGCTTCTGCAGCCTGCGCTGCAGGTCCTGCGCCAAGTTGATCTCGTCGTCGGCGATGATGGCTCTCATCGCGGCAACTCCAGAATGGCGGTCACGCCGCCGTCGGCGTTGTCCTGCAGATACAGACGCGCTTGCGGACCGTACAGCGCGCCCAGTCGCTCGCGCACATTCACCAGCCCCGTCCCCGTCCCGCCTTTTGCCTGCAGACCGACCCCGCTGTCGCTGACGGCGATGCGCAAGGTATCGCCGGCATGCTCGGCCCGGATCGCGATCTCACCGCCGCCCAGCTTGGGCTCGATGCCATGCCGCACCGCGTTCTCCACCAGCGGTTGCAGCAGCATGGGCGGGAACGCCAGCTGACGTGCTTGCGCGTCTGCGCTTATCGCCCAGCGCAGGCGCTCGCCGAAACGGGTCTTCAGTATCTGCAGGAAGTTCTCCAGCATGTCGAGCTCTTCGCCCAGCGTGGTCTGTGCACTGCGTGTGCGCTGCAGCGCGATGCGCAACCAGTCGTTGAGACGCTCCAGCAGCTTTCTTGCTTGTGCCGGCTGCTCGTCAATCAGGCTGCCCACATTGGCCAGCGTGTTGAACAGAAAGTGCGGCTCGATCTGCGCCTGCAGCATCTTGAGCTGCGCCTCCGTCTCGCGCCGCTCGCTTTCGATCTCGTTCATGCGTCGCTGCTGCACCTCCTTGTCCAGTTGTTCGATACGCAGACTGAGGAAGAAAGTGATGCCGCCGATGCCGCCGAAGAACAGGCCGATGACCACGGCGATCCACGCCTGCGGCTCGTGCCAATCGCCCACCCCGGTCAGCATCGAACCCAGCTGCACGCCGAAAATGATGCTCCCCGGAAAGCTCATGGAGAGGATCAGCCAGCGTCGCCGTGCGTCGGCGATGCGATGGATCAGCGTGGCGTTGATGACATAGATGGAGAGGCCGATGCATTGCGAGAATACGAAGTTCACCCAGAATGCTTCGAAGCCGACCAGCGTCAGCAGGCCGGCGATCGCCGTGTTGAACAGCAGCGCGGAGAAGGTGGAGATCAGCAGGTTATGGCGCATGGCGGGATTATCGATACGGCTTCAAGGCAAGGCAACCTTCACCCCCAGCGTCACGCTGCGCGTGAACAACGCTGTCGCCTCCTGCCTAGCATTGCCGAATCCGGACAAGCCGAGCGCATACACACTGATGCGCGTGCTGGCCGCATACTCGCCATACGCACCGAAGCTGCCGCCGTGGTCGGCAAGGTTGTTGGTAAGCATCACGCGCCAGTACCCGTCGCTTTCCATCAGGTTGCTCTGCCACACCAGGTACAGATAGTCGCGCCCGAGCAGGCGCGGCGCATGGCCCAGCGCCACGCCGGCCTGGAGTGGCGAACCGGCGGCGCGGGCAAAGTACGCATCAGCCTGTTCGGCCGAGTAGCCGTGGCCATCGTGCAGGTACTCGGCATGCAAGGTATAGCCATTCTCGAATGTATACGACGTGCCCAGCAAACTGGTGCTGCAACGTGGCGACTCGGATTGCAGCGTGAACGGCAGTGCCGGGTCGGCAGGCGACAGCAGCGCATCGCGTTGTGCGGACGAAGACCACTCGCCGTACAGCATGGTGTTGTCGTTCACCGTCCACAGTCCGTGTACACCGTAGAACGCAGGCAGGTGCGGTGCACTGGCGACAACCAGCCCGTATGCCCAGTCCTCGTCGAGCTGGTCGAACTTGGCCAGCCAGCTGTCGCGCCAGACAACGGACTGCGCCTGTTCGTCGCCCGCCCTGACCACGCGCACCAGCTGCACGCTGTGCTGCCGGTCCGGCGTCCAGGACAGCTTCAGCATATCCATACCGGTCAGCTCGCGCATCGGGTCGCTACGCCCGCTGTCGAAATAATACGGACTGGCCGGCGAACGGAACTGCGCCGCCCCCCAGTTCAGCACATCCCGACCGATGGCAACATTGATGCCGTCGCCCGCGATGGCGCGCAACTGCCACTGGCTGAGATAGGCTTCACGCAACGAATCTCTACCGGATGCATTGCGCTGCTCGCGCACGTTGCCGATGCCGCGTGCGGTAAAACGCAAGGTGTTGTTCTCCGCCTTGGCATTCATGCGCAGCTCGGCGGTGTCGCTGCGTTGCGGCAGGGCTGCGATCTGGTTGCCGGGATTCAGCACGCTGTCGTCGCGCAGTGCCATGTGGCTGGCATAGCCATACAGGGCGGCATCCCAGGAACTGCGCCAGTCGTCCGCCTCTGCAACAGCGGGCAGGAGCAGCGACACCAATAACAACATCTCGGCGCGCGATCGCATGACCATACCCATCACTCACCGCTGCTCGGCCAGGCGGCGCATCATGCCGCGCGCCACGACCGGCACGATCATGCGGTGGAAGGGCTTCACCAGCGCGAAGTACAGCACCCCCAGTCTGTTCTTGGTATTGACCAGCGAAGACACCGCCAGCGTAGTGTTGTGCAATTCGCGCTGCAGACGCAGCGAGGTCCTGAAGTCCAGATGCTTGTCATCTTCACCCAGCACGATCTCGTGCTCGTCCAGGTGCAGGATGCGGAACACGCTGATCTGCTGTCCGACATGGAAGGGCGGCTCGACAGGACCCAGCCCCTGCTCGCCGGTTTTCAGGCCGAAGGGGGTGACCAGCAGGTTCCGCAGCTTGAACAGATAATCTACCCATGCCGGGGCTGCCGAGAAGAATGCCGCAACCAGCTCCCAGGATTGCACGTCGTCGCGCGCCAACGGCACCGAGTAGCAATCTGCGTAGCCATAGCACGCCAGTTCAGGCGACAACACCGAGTCCTCAGGAAATACGTCCATGCTCTGCCCTTTCTCTTTGCGGACGGTCACTGCAACTGTCCCAGATCGAATTCGTAAGCCGGTATCTTCTGCACATGCACCGTACCGAAGGCCATCTCCGTCTCGGCATCTATCAATGCATCGCGGATGGTCATCCTGCTGACGAAGGGGATGCGCTGCCCGTGATAGGCGATGGTGTTGTCGTAATCGAAACGGGCGGTCTTCAGCAGCTTGCCGCTCACCGACAGGAATTCCGCCTTGACGGCGACACCGCGCTTGATCGACACCCAGTAGCGGATCTTGTCGTAGGTCGCGCGCTTGTGCTTCGCGCTCAGGTTCAGCACATGGCATGGCTCGCCATCTATGTTCTCCGTGCCATCCAGCTGCGCATCGTAGTCGCCCGCATAGTTGGTGGCGGCGATGTCGCCGTTGGATGCCTGCCCGCTCATGCGCTGGCGCGGCGAGATGGGGATGGGCTTGGACAGGCCGGGTTTGGTCAGCCACATGTTTCGTCCGACCTGCAGGATCTTCGAACCCTTGAAACGCGCAGGCTCCTGCGTCTCGGCCACACTGGACTCATCCACTGCCTTGACGATGAGCCGCTGCGGCTCCTCCACCTTGTCGCCGTCGCGCGAACGCAGGGTGATCTCCCATACGATGCCGGGCAGCCCGCCGCCGCGCGCCTGGTCGGAATGTTTCAGGATGCTCTGTGCATCGGGTGCGGCAAGCACCGAACCTGCATACATGAGCAATGCATATGCGATGACTTTTTTCATGGTGTCTCCTAAACGTGCCCCAGCGCGTCGATGATGTCCTTGTTCGCCGCGCGTCGTGCCGGCATCCAGGCTGCCAGTGTGCCCACCGCGCCCATCAGGATGAAGGTGAACACGGTACGCCCCACATCCAGGTCGACCAGTAGCGGCACCGGGCTGGCACTGTTGGGCGGCACATAGGAGATGTCCGCCACGTTGATCCCCCAGCGCACGGTCAGTGCGATGATGAGTCCCGTCACACAGCCGATCAGCGACAGCAGCATCGACTCCAGCGTGAACAGTTTCACCACGCCGCGGCGCTTGAGGCCGATGGCACGCAGCGTGCCGATCTCGCGCGTGCGTTCCACCACGGTCATACCCATCGAGTTGGCCACACTCATAACCACCACCGTCAGCACGATCATGAAGATGAAGCCGAAAATCATGTCGAACATGCCGTGCACCTGGTTATAGAAATCGGACAGGTCCT
>JAQUAD010000092.1 GCA_028687425.1 Sideroxydans sp. | reverse complement strand
CCTAATTGCTCTGTAAGATTTGGATATGGTACAACTTCACAAGCTATTGGTGATTTTCTACTCTATGATACGGTTACGGCGTGGGTAGCGGGATATACGCAAGGTCAAAATCCATATCTGGATATAGACAGTCTAAATGATGATGATGATTATTACTTCAGGGTTCAGATAATGAATGAACACAGTACGGTTACAAGTACCACAGAGCAAACGTTTCATACTTCAGCTACACTTGATGACCCGACAGATTTTCAAGGTCAACCTGGAAGCACGAACATAAATTTAAGCTGGGTACGTGGTGAAGGCACAAGTAATGTATTAATCAGGTATGCCACAGATGATTATCCCGCTACGGTTGCCGATGGTACTCAAATTTATTTTGATAGCGGTTCGGGATATAATCATACTGGATTATCAGGTGGCACGACTTATTACTACACAATATGGGGTGAATCAGGCGGTGTTTATAGTAGTGTTGGTGGGGTAAATCTTGCGATGACAACGTATGCTTCAATTCCAACTGGAGACGAATTAGAAGCTCCAACTACACCTTTTGGCTGGTATCAAGACCCTGATTATACGTTACTTGAGAATTTAGAGCCGTTTTATTCGGTTATAAATAATTTTGCTGATGACTGGGAAATGCCACGAAACAATATGTGGACTGGTATCATTCTGATGATATGTATGTCATTGACTTTGGGAACTTATATTAAAGTTAAAGCACCAGCTTTATCCCTGTTAGTTTTATGCTTGATGTTAGCGGGTGCGGTTGCTTTACATTTATTAGCGTCCTTCTGGATTTTCTTTGCTATAATATCTGGTGCAGGAGCTTGGGCAACACGCCCGCAAGGAATGTAAAATGAGAATGGCGTGGATTATCGGTATTATATCTTTATGGGTTATTATGACTATTGGTTCAAACATAGCCAGACAGGAAGTACTTATGTCGCAAGAAGACCCTGTAACTGGTCTTACACAAACAGAAACAATGGATACCTTAATGAAACCAGACGTAACGGATTACCAGAATCCATTTAGTGTTTTATGGTCAGCCGTTACTAAAGTATGGGATTATATCAAACTTACAATCCAGATCGCCTTGTTATATTATCCTGAAGTTTGGCAAGGTGGAGCTATGATTATCTATTATATCCTTTTCTTACCAATAGGCATAGCGTTCGTGGCAACATTAGTTATTCTTGTTATACGTGGTGTGGGGAGTTCATAATGGGATTGAGTCGTTTATTTATCGGTATTGTGTTAGTCGGCACGGTATTGGTTGTCGGTTTTTCTGTGTTTCCTGGATTCCACGCCATATTTGACGAAATACCTTTAACGTTTGAATTTGAAGGTGCGACAGAGGATTTACCGCCGTTAATATCCGCTCTGGTTCAATTTTCACCGTATCTACTTTTATTTGCAATAGGTTATGGCGCATACATTGTATGGCGTAGGAAAAGATAATGCCCACTGAAGAAGAATTACGACAACTAATTGAACTTGAGATTGAGAGACAGGAACAGGAAGAAGCTCTGACAACACCAGAGCCTCCACCTGAAACTGTATATATTCCACCACCTGAAGGTGAGCCTTATGCATTACTGCCAGAAACACCGCCACCACCTCAACCGCCACCTCCAGAGCCGTCTTCTGTCATTGTTGATGTTGAAGGAATACCTTCTGTTATCGTAGAAGGCAAGCCCACTCCAGTAGTAGAAGTTGAGGGGATTCCTTCAGTCATTATTGACGGTCAACCGACTCCAGTTTCAACATTCTATTTACCTAGTGGACAAGTTGATACTACTAGAATCGGATTACCAACTGATT
This sequence comes from Sideroxydans sp., assembly GCA_028687425.1. Taxonomy (GTDB): domain Bacteria; phylum Pseudomonadota; class Gammaproteobacteria; order Burkholderiales; family Gallionellaceae; genus Sideroxyarcus. The sequence continues at coordinate 2,500 of JAQUAD010000092.1, read as the reverse complement.
ACGAATATTCCAGTGAGCCGTATGATGTTTTCGTGAAAATGGCAAATGAAGGTGCGACAGTTCGTGAACTGTGGGACTATATGCAGAAACATCCCGATGCAATCAGGGGTGCTTATGCTGGTAGATTAGCCGAGCAAGTTTACGAACAACTGGGGAAAGCTGGCGAACTAAAGGGGAGAGAGCAATTTGAAGCGTATAAGAAAATAGGAATTATCCCGAAAGACGCCGAATATGTTGCTGGTGAAAATGGAGAATGGAGCTATATATCGCCCACGACACAAGAATTTATATTACCTTCAGAGATTCAATTAAGTAAAGCACAACTAGACTATATACAGACCAATATGCCAGAAGTCTATACATCTATTCAGGAAAAGGGTATTCAGGATACTTTCAAACAATACGGGAATAAAATCATTGATGCCGTTAATCAAAGCAACATACAGCAATTTGAATTAAATTTGCAGGAAAAGAATCCCTATCTATACGATATTTACAAAAGTGCTGGTGGTGGGCAATTCGGCATTGACGCCTTAAATCGAGAAATTGAATCTCAAAGGGAAGCATTAGATTCTATCCCGAAAAAATATATCGTGGATAACAGGGATGGTACTGTAAGCGTCTTTTTAGATAAGTATATTGAAGACGGGCAAGATGTAAGTTTACTTATCAAGGCTGGGTTTGATAAAGATATGGTTCAACTTCTGGAAATGGAAGTTGCGCAACGTAAATCTGCGCTTGCGACTTTAGGGACTTTAGAAGCTGGCACATACATTACAAAAGAATTGAGTAATAAAACAGGATTACCTGAAGGCTCACGTTTTGCTGGATTAGATAAAGACGGGAATCCTACATACTATCCGAGAAGTGCGATATTAGATACTGCAATCAGTGAAATAAAAACATATTTGGTAGACCCATCACAAAAAGATGATGCCAGAAACGACTCAATTAAAAATGCACTTATTAAACTTGACTTGTATAAAGAGCCAGAAGGTGTAACCTATAACTTTTGGGGTTTTTATGTTGATAAAGACGGTAACAGGATTAGTGATAAAGAACTCACTTTAATGCGTTGGGAAACACTCACTCAAGAGCAAAAAGATAAAGTCGCTGAATTATATGCGGGTGATTTATATAAAACTAAAACATTCGCTGAATTAGTCCGTTCCGTAGAATTAGCTGGTGAGCAAAGCTATATCTATATGTTAGCTTCCGCTCCAGTTGTCCTAATGGGTTCACCGATAGCCAAACAAATAACCCAACAACCAGTTACATCTGAAGAATGGGCAGTAGGCGGTGCTACGGCTGTTTTGACCGTTCTATCATTAGGTGGCAGTTCCGCATTAGCTTCTGCCTTCGGGTTAGGTGGTAAATTAGCGACATCGGCATTAGTAGGTGGTGCTGGTGGTATTTTCACGCCAAGCACAATAGCAGTAGTTCAAAACCCCGATGCTGATTTAAGAGATAAGGCAGTATCCGTAGCAATGAATACCTTGATATTTGCTGGAGCGTTTGGAAGTGTAGCGGGATTGAAAGGCACGGAAGCTGTCAAAACAGCGAAAACCACAGTAGCAAAAGCCGTAGAGCCTACTGGCGTTAAAGTAAGTTTGCCTGTAAGAATCGGTGAAGGTATAAGTACGACTAAAACATTTTTTATAGAATTACCCAATAGGGTAATGAGTATCCCTGATGCGGTCAAATACTATACTAAAAATCTAGGATTAAAAGCCGAACAGATAGCAGATTTAGCACGGAAGGGATTATTAGAAGTAACGCCAGAACTAGCCAATAAGATTGCGGCGAATATTGTTAAAGCTGGTGTAGCAGTAGAACGCAGGATTTTAACTGCACCTGAAGCAATAAAGTATTATGTTGAAGAATTAGGTATCAAAGCATCTCAATTAGCAGATTTAGCACGCAGGGGATTATTGGAAGTTGCGCCACAGGAAGCTAGACTTATCGCTGATAAGATAGCCTCTGGAGTTGTAAAATTTGGAGTTGGTATTGAACGCAGGATTCTTACAATTCCCGAAGCTATAAACTATTATACTACTGAATTAAGATTAAAATCGTGGCAGATATATGATATAGCCAGAAGGGGTTTATTAGAAGTTACGCCTGAATTAGCAAGGGATATAGCTCGAAAATATCAGATGGCTCAATTAAATCTTGAGAATCGCATAATGAGTATTCCTGAAGCTATAAACTATTATGCTGGAACATTAAAGATAGAAGCTAATCAACTGGCAGAATTGGCACGTAAAGGATTATTAGAAGTAACGCCACAACAAGCAAGGATGATTACAGATAAGATTGCTTCAAATGTTATCAGGGCTGGTGTTGCAGTAGAAAAAAGGATACTTTCCGCACCTGAAGCAATAAATTATTACGCCACAGAATTGAAACTCAAAGCTTCAGATATTATTAAAATAGCAGAGAAAAACTGGGGTGATGTTTCTTTAGAAAAAGTCAATGAAATAGTAAATAAAGTCCAAAA
>JAQUAD010000091.1 GCA_028687425.1 Sideroxydans sp. | reverse complement strand
CGGTTGCGGACGCCGGGCTGGAAAAGAAGAAGGAAGAAGGGCGCTACGGCGGTTCGCTGCGTTAGGCCGCCTTCAACGGGCTGCTCTCGATGACCTCGCCGAAGATGGCCATCAACTCCGGGTCGTGTTTCCTGCCGGTCTCCTGACGCAGCACATCCATCACCTCGGCATGCGATTTTGCAGTGTGATATTTGCGTGTCATGGCCATCGCGTCGTAACTGTCGGTGAGTGTGATGATGCGCGCGCAAAGCGGGATGCGTTCGCCCTTGAGCCCGTCCGGGTAACCGCCGCCGTCGAAGCGTTCATGGTGGTGGCGTATCAGTTTCGACGCCTTTAGAGAACCCTCCAGCTCGGTCGAGGCGATGATCTTTTCGCCGATCACCGCATGCGTCTTCATCACCGCCCATTCGGCATCGTTGAATGAGCCGGGCTTGAGCAGGATGCTGTCTGGGATGCCGATCTTGCCGATGTCGTGAAAGGAGGCAGCGATCTTGAGTTCTTCCAGTTCACTGTCGTTGAGGTTGCAGCGCAGACCGACTGCGGCGGCCAGGTTGCGCACCCGCTCCGAATGCAGGCGCGTCAGTTCGTCACGAAATCTCAGTGCCACGGACAAGGCCTTGGTGTAGGTGTACAAGGCGTTGAAACTATCGTTCTTCAATTCCATGGAGAGTCTCCTGATATCGATCAGATGGAACTGTCAGGACATTCTCCGCTCGCGGAATTCCGATTACAAGTAAGGTAAATCCTGTAGGCGGCGGCGGTCGGTGCATGCGCAGGCCTCACCTGCCGGGTGGGGTCGAGAAATATGCGTAGCAGTTGCGTCCCTTGTTCTTGGCGGCGTACATGGCCTGGTCGGCGTTCTTGATCAACTGTTCCGCATCGTCCGTGTCGTTGGGGTAGAGCGTGATGCCGATACTTGCGGAAGAGGCGACCGAAAGGCCGTCGAGGATGAACGGGGCGGACAGCATGCGGATGATGTCGTGCGCGACGCGGTCGACATGGACCGCATCGGTGATGCGCGACAGGATCACCGTGAACTCATCGCCGCCCAGTCTGGCCACAGTGTCGGATTCGCGCACGCAGGAACTGATGCGCCGCGCCGCTTCCACCAGCAACGCATCGCCGGCGTCGTGCCCCAATGTATCGTTCACGCTCTTGAAGCGGTCGAGGTCGATGAACAGCAGCGCCATGCCCAGTTTGGCGCGGTCCGCCATCTTGATCTCCTGCGCCAGACGGTCGCGGAATAAACGCCTGTTGGGCAGCTGGGTCAGATGGTCGAAGTTGGCGTGGTTCCAGATCAGCTCGTCGGCTTGCTTCTTCTCGGTGATGTCGGAGAAGAAGGCAAGGTGGTGCGATACCTTGCCTGCCTCATTGAACACCAGGTTGATGGTCAGCCATTCGACGAACACCTCACCGTTCTTGCGACGGTTCCACACTTCGCCTTGCCAGTAGCCGATCTTGTTCAGCGAACGCCACATTTCGCAATAAAAAGTCTTGTCCTGGCGTCCTGAGCTCAGCATGCGCGGATTCTGCCCCGTCACCTCGTCCGGGGTGTAGCCGGTGATCTGGGTAAAAGCGGGATTGACGTTGATGATGCTGTTATTCGCATCGGTGATCAGCATCGCCTCGCTGCTGTGCTCGAAGATCGTCGCGGCCAGACGCAACTTTTCCTCCATCTCCTTGCGCGAGGTGATGTCGCGTCCCAGCACCACCAGCCCGTGGCGGGTGCCGTTTTCGTTGAACAGCGGAATCTTGTAGGTATCGAAGCTGAGCGTCCCCCCCTCCGGCAGGGGAATGGTCTCTTCCAGACGCGACAGCGTATGCTCTTCCCAGGCCAGCTCGTCTGAATGCACGCAGGCGCGGAAGGCTTCCTGATAGATGGGATGCGTATGTTCCGCCAGCTCCATATCGGTCTTGCCCAGATAGTCCACGCCATCCAGGTGGAACAGCTGCAGGCCGCTCTTGTTCGCGGTCTGCCAGCGTCCCACGCCATCCTTGAAGCAGATGAAATCCGGACTGGCGTTGATCAGCGTGCTCAACACCTTTTGCGTCTGCTGCAGTTCGCGCAGGTGCTGCTTGACCTTGCGGTTGGACTGGCGCAATTCGAACTGGGTGATGACATGATCGGCCAGCGCCTTCAGTGCCAGCAACTGGTCGGCATTCAATTGGCGCGGCACGCGGTCGATGACGCAGATGGTGCCGAGCGGCAAACCATTGCTGGTGATCAGCGGTGCCCCGGCATAGAAACGGATCTTGGGTTCGGAAGTGACCAGGCCGTTGTCGGCGAAGCGCGGATCCTGCAAGGCATCGTTCACCACCATCACTTCGTTCTCGAGGATGGCATGCGCGCAAAACGCCAGATCGCGCGAGGTCTCTTTCGCTTCCAGTCCGACGATGGCCTTGAACCATTGTCGGTCGCGATCAACCAGACTGATCACCGCGATGGGGGTCTCGCAGATGGAGGACGCCAGATGGACCATGCCGTCGAATTCGGCTTCCGGCTCGGTATCCAGAATGTCGTAACTGAGCAGGGCCTCCAGGCGCTCCTGCTCGTTGGCGGGCAACGGTGCTTTCATGAAACTCTCCTCGATACTGGACGCCCTGTTGTTCAGGAGCTGTCGATTTTCCCTGCATTTAACAGGCTGCAGCCACGATTTCCCGACGGCGAAAACGTTTTATCACCAATCGGGGAGCTATGGAATCACGAAGCGAATAATGTCCGACTTGAATATATGGGCAAGCCGGCGCTTGGATTCAGCTGCGTGGCGCTGCTCTCTGTTGTTTGAACGGTTCGGATTCGATGACTTCGTGGAAGACATCCATCAAATCCGGGTCGAGTTTACTGCCAGTTTCCTCGCGCATGATCTCCATGATCTGCTCGTGGGGGCGGGCACTATGGTAGCTGCGTGTCACCGCCATCGCGTCATAGTTGTCGGCGATGGCAGTGATGCGGGAGCAGATGGGGATGTCCGTGCCGGCCAGCCCGTCCGGATACCCCCGACCATTGAAGTACTCGTGGTGATGGCGGATGACCTTGGCGGCCTGTGCCGCCCCTTCGATCTCGACTGAGGCTATGATCCTTTCGCCGATCTCGGAATGCGTCTTCATGGTTTCCCATTCATCGGCGGTGAATGGTGTGGACTTCATCAGGATATGGTCCGGTATCCCGATCTTGCCGATGTCGTGGAACGAAGCAGCCAGCATGAGCGCGTCCCGGGTTTGGCCGGTCAGGCCCAGATGGCTGCCCATCGCGGTCGCGATGTCCCGCACGCGTTCGGAATGCTGGCGCGTCAGCGGATCACGATAGCCCAACGCGACGGACAGAGCCTTGGTGTAGCCATACAGGATATTGATGATGGGATCGTTCGGTCTCATGGGCTTCTCCTTTTGTCCTGTGTCTGCCTTACTGTGGAGCAGTGCCGGTTGCCATGCGCAGCCAGTCCGCGTTGTACAGCTCCGGTATCGCGCCCACTTGCATCTCGGGCATGCTGTCGATGCGGCAATGCTGTGCATCGAGTCGCTGTTGCCAGTCGCGGTAGTGCAGCAGGCTTGCCGGATTCATCACGCATGCCTGATGGCCGAAGGGGTGGCCGAACTTGAACAGCATGTGACCGATCTCGTGCGCCAGATAGGCGCCGGACAACTCGGCCGCCTCGGTCGCCGAGTAATCCTCGTCGCCGCGCAAGGCATGACTCAGGGCCGAGGTGTCGGTGAACGGGAATGTGCTCCAGAACACGAACGAACCGTAGGGGCGGGTACGGCTGAAGGTGGTGGTGCCGGTGGTCAGTCCGCCGCGGATCGCGGTATGCACTTCCACGGCCGTGTATTCCGCACTGGCGAGCAACTGGTTGGTGATGATCAGGTCATAGGGCAGCTCGCCGTAGCCCACGGTGTCCCACAATATCCATTCGTTGCGCGGTGTCGCATCCAGCACCGGTTCGCCATCGGCCGCCTTGATCGTGCGCCACTCATTCAGCCTGGCCAGCATCACATCGGCCAACACGGCAGATAATTCCTGCAGCGACTTCGGTTCGGTACTGCCTTGCAGATAGGGGCGCGCAAAGGCGAGTGCATCCGCCAGACGTGTGTGGCGCTCGCGTAGCGTGGTCAGGATGCCGTTCGCCAATCGCTTGCGGTCGCCCGTGCCGGATTTGAAATCGTAGATCTCGTGCATACGCGCCTGACGCACCTGGGTCGGTATCAGCGCCAGAATCGCATCCACGGAAGTCTCGGTCACGCTGCTGAATTCCAGATGCACGCCGAAATGCGCCAACGCCGTCTTGCGCGTGGCGTCCAGCAAGGTGGCCAGCTGCTCGGGTGTCATGCGCGGCAAGCGTG
>JAQUAD010000052.1 GCA_028687425.1 Sideroxydans sp. | reverse complement strand
GGCAATTTTTCAAAATATTGTTAAGCCTTTTCTGAGCATGGTATTTTTCATGGTATTACCAATTAGCAGGAAAATAAGCCATTGAATATAAAAGATAAAAATGTCTTGTTTACAATAGAGTGGGAGTGATTTTGCGTTGGGTGTGCACTTCAGAGATTCGCACGCCGCGTCGCAGATAGTGATTCAGTCGCATATTCAGGCTGATCTTGTCCTCGCAGGATCAGCCTGAAATTCAAATTGGCGTGTTTTTCCGCTTTTATTCGGCGCATGCCGAATCTCCCCGACTGTTAATTTAGCCTCGTGCCAAAACGGCAAACAAGTTTGAAACGAGGTTAAACATGTCAGCACTCAACAAGATCCGTCTGGTTTCATCCCGTCAAGATGAGACGGCAGAATCCGAAGCCATCATCGAGTCGCGCGGCCGTATCGAGGCAGAGATCGATGCGCAGCTTGCGGCGCAGGCGCGCTCCCGAGCCGAAGCCCACGCGCGAGCCATTGCCCAAGGCAAGGCGCAGTGTGAAAGCGATATCGCCGAGCAGATCGAGTTGCGCAACCGCGCTGAAGCGCAATTGGTTGAAGAAGTGCGGATTCGTCTGGAGCAGGAACGTGCGCTGACTCTGGCCTCACAGGAAAAAGTCGCTGCCGAAGCCCGTCTTGCAGAGTCCGTGCGTATCCGCCAGCAAGCCGAGCTGGAAGCACAGAAGGAATTGGAGAAGCGCCTGCTCGCCGAGCAGCGATTGCACGATGAACAGCGCCGTCGCGCGCAGGCTGAGCACGAAGCAGCCTTGAAAGCGCAGGAGCGTGAAGTTGGCGAAGCCGAACTCAGCAAGGTCGCCGCAGACAAGCTCAAACAGGAGCGTGAAGTCGTGGCGCTGGTGAACGCAAAACTGGCAGCCGAGCGCTCTGCCCAGGAAGCCCTGATCGCCCGTGAGCGTAGTGAATCGCAGGCTCTGGCAGAGATACAAGCGCGCATTGCAGCCGAGCTGGATGCAGAGCGTGCAGCGGCGGCACGTGCCGACGAGGAACGTGCACTGACTGAGAGCATCGAATTGCGCACACGCGTCGAGCAGCAGACTCAGGAAGAGGCCGCCGCACGCAACGCGGCGGAATGCCGTGCTGCAGAGATCGCACGACAGACATTGGAAAAAGAGCAGCTTGCCCGTGCGGCGGCTGAGCAGAAACTGCTGGCCGAGCAGGAAGCGCTACGCGCATTGACTGAACGCGCTGAGATCGAACGTCAGGCGGCTGCCGAACGCGAAGCCGCCAACTTGTTGCTGCGCAAGGCGGAAGCCGATGCGCGCGATCTGCTGGTGGCCGAGCAGCAAGCCAAGCGTGCCGCCGAATCACGTGCCCAGACAGCACAACAATTGGTGCAGGAAGCACAGCAACGTGCCGAAGCCGAGATGTATACCTCGCGCGCACTGGAACTGCAGCTGGCTGCGGAGCAAGAGGCCATCGCCATGGCCACCAAGCATCGCGAAATGGCCGAGCGTGCACGCGAACTGGCTATCGAGAAGGCAGAATCCGAGCAGCAACTATATCTGGCCGAGCAACAACAGGCTGCGAACGACAAACAGGAAGTTCAGATGTTTCAACAGCGTCTGGATGCGATCAACCAGCAACTGGCGTTAACCGGCAACCGTGTACAACTATTGATAGCCGAGTGCGAAGCAGAGGAGCAACGCCTTGCGGCAGAGATGGCAGAACAAACTGCCATCCAGCAACGCATCGATGCAGAACAGCAGGCTGCAGCAGCAGCGGCTCAACGTGCGGAAGCCGAGGCAGAAGCAGCACGTCTGGCCATGCAGCGTGTTGAACTGGAAGCCGAGGCAGAACAGGTCGCCCTGCGGGGAGTGATTGCCGAACAGCAGGCGATAGATGCCATCACCGCGCGCATGGATGCAGAAATGCGCGCCATCGAGGCGGACAATGAGCGCCTGGCACAGGAAGTACGTGCCGAAGAGGTGGCCTCTGCCAATCTGGCACAGGACCAGGCACTGCTGGAAGCAGCACGCGAGCAAGAGGCATTGGCTTTGCGTGCCATGAACATGAACAAGATGAAGATCGAAGCGCTCAAGCAAGCCGCCCAAGCCGAACAGGCCGCACTGGAAGCCGACGCGAAAGCCGTTGTGGTGGCACGTCATCGCATCAAGGCAGCGCAGGAAGCAGAAAGCCTGGTGCAACTGAAAGCGCAGGAAGAGGCAGCCCTGCTTGATGCCGAGCAGCAGAACGCAGCAGTTCGTGCGCAGATCGAAAGCCTGCGTTGCGAACGTGAAGAAGCTGAGCGCCTGGCCAATAGCGAAGCCGCCGCCCGTATCGAACAAGAGCGCTTGTTGGCCGAAATGAATGCACAGCGTGCCGAAGCGGAACGTCTGGCTCGTGCCGTAGCAGAAGAGAATGTACGCATGCAGGCTGAGTTGAAGACGATGGCAGAAGCCTATGCGGAAAACGATGCGCGCAAGAATGCAGGCTTGCGTGAAGAGATGCAGCAACTGACAGCCGCGCTGGAAACGGAAAGCCTGCTGGCCCGGGTGCGCCGCACCAACTGGATCGCACGCATATCACAGGGTGCTTTGGTGGCGACGCTGCTGCTGAGCGCCGGCTTGTGGATGAGCACACCGCACCAGGTCGCGTATGCTTCAGGTCAGATCGCCAGCAAAAATGTAGCGCAGGCTGTGAACAAGGTAGAAGTGGCCAGCTTCCAGCTCGCTACGGAGCTGAGCATGCCAAAGATTCATGTGGCAACGGCAGAATAAAAAGGAGTAGCTCGGGGAGGAATAGGAACGGCGGCTCAGGTCGCCGTTCTTGTTTTTATGGAAGCGTATCAGTGGGTGACGCGAACTACGCCGCCATTCTCGATCACGCGCACCTTGTCGCCAACCTTGAATGTCTCGTCGTTGACGGACTTCGCTTGTACTACCGAAATATGGCTGCCGTCTTCGAGCAGGATGGCGAACTCGATGCCATCCTCGCGGGTGTAACCTTCCTCGGCCGCTGCGCCGACCACACCACCGACCACGGCACCCAGTACGCGCATCACATCACTGCCTTTGCCGTCGCCGGCCGAGCTGCCGGCGATACCGCCGACTACTGTGCCGGCAGCGGTACCGATCTGCGTATCCGTACCTTCGATCCGCACGGCATTGAGCTGCTCGATGACGCCTACGCGGAAGGTCTGGGCCTGGCGCACCTGGTCGCGGGTGTAGACATCGCCGGATTTGCTGCTGGCACATGCGCCAAGCAGCGAGACACTGGCGACAAGCAGGAGAGTGGCGGGAATTTTCATGGCTGTGCTCCTTGCGACCAACTGTGAGCGGTTTGAGTGTGCGAACCGGTCGCAGTTCAATTTATTTCGTTGTCCGGCTTCCAGCGTTTCAGCAGCAAAGCGTTGCTGACCACCGACACCGAACTCATCGCCATCGCCGCACCCGCCACCACCGGATTGAGCATGCCCAGCATCGCCAGCGGGATGCCCAGCACGTTGTAGGCGAAGGCGAAGAACAGGTTCTGGCGGATCTTTTTGAGCGTGGCGCGCGACAAGGAGATGGCATCGGCCACAGACATCAGGTCGTTGCGCATCAGCGTGATGTCGGCCGCTTCAAGCGCGATGTCGCTACCGCTCTTCATGGCAAAACTCACATCTGCGGCAGCCAGTGCCGGTGCGTCATTGATGCCGTCGCCGACCATGCCGACCACTTTGCCGCCGGTTTTGAATGAAGTCACATGGTGCGCTTTATCCTGCGGTAGCACTTCGGCCAGATATTCGTCCACACCTGCCTGTTGCGCGATGGCGCGTGCCGTGGCGTCGTTGTCCCCGCTCAGCATCACCACGCGTATGCCCATGCCGCGCAGCTTGGCGACCGCTTCGCGGCTGCTTTCCCGCAGCCGGTCGGCCAGTGCGATGTAGCCCAGCACTGCGTTGTTGCGTGCCAGTACGATCACCGAACGGCCGTCGGTTTGCAGGGCGGTCAGGCCGGCATCATCCAGCGCGATGCCTTGCGAGCGTGCAAAAGCCGGGGAGCCGAGCAGACAAGCCGCATCGTCGAACACGGCGGTCAGCCCTTGTCCGGTATGTTCGTGCAAGTCGCGTACTTCAATAAGCGCTTGTTCGCCGACATGCTGCAGCAGCGCGCGGGCGAGCGGGTGAGTGGAGTGCTGTGCCAATGCGGTGGCAGTACGCAGCAACTCCGCGTTCGGGATTCCGGCGGCGGGCACGACATCGGTCACTGCCGGAGCGCCTTCAGTCAGCGTGCCGGTCTTGTCCAGCACCAGAATATTGAGCTGATGTGCGCGCTCCAGTGCGGCGGCGTCCTTGGCCAGAATGCCGGCGTGGGCAGCACGGCCGGTGGCGACCACCACTGCGGTCGGCGTCGCCAGACCGAGCGCGCACGGGCAAGCGATCACCAGAACGGATACGGCATTGATCAAGGCCATACTGAAATCACCGCTGTACAGCCACCAGGCGATGAAGGTCAGCGCGGCGATGGCGAGCACAGTGGGGACGAACACGGCGGAGATCCTGTCCGCCAGACGCTGGATGGCGGCTTTGGAGCCTTGTGCCTGTTCCACCAGCCGGATGATGGCGGCGAGCTGGGTCTGCGAACCGACGGCCAGTGCACGGCAGCGCAGCACGCCTTGCTGGTTGAGCGTGGCGGCATAGACCTTGGTGCCGGCCTGTTTGAGTTGCGGCAGGCTTTCGCCGGTAAGCATGGCTTCGTCGATGCTCGATTCACCCTCAAGCACGATACCGTCTACCGGCACGCTCTCGCCGGGGCGAACGATGTAGATGTCTTCGGGGCGTAGCGAACCTGCCGATACGTCGAGCAGCTGGCCATTGCGTTCGGTGTGCGCGATCTTGGGTTGCAGGTTGATCAAGCCTTCCAGCGCGGCGGAAGCCTTGCCTTTGGCACCGGCTTCCAGCAGCTTGCCCATCAACACCAGCGTGATCAGGGTGGCGCTGGCCTCGAAATACACCGGCTGATCCAGACCCAGCAGCCACACCGCGACACTCATGAAATAGGCCGCACTGGTGCCGAGTGCGACCAGCACATCCATGTTGCTGCCGCCGCTACGCAGGGCCGCCCAGGCACCTTGGTAGAAACGAGCGCCGGCCCAGAATTGCACCGGCGTGGCGAGCAGCCATTGCACCCAGACCGGCATCATCAGGTGCACACCCGCGAACATCAGTGTCATCTCGCCGATCAACGGCAGGGTGAGCAGCAGGGAAACGATGAACAGCCTGCGCTCGTGGTTGAGCATCGCCATGCGATCAGCTTTCTCGGCGGCGAAGTCGCGTGCAGGGTGGGCGTCGAAGCCGGTGTGGCGTACCGTTTCCAGAATGGCTTCCAGATCGGTCTTGGCCGGATCGTAGGTCAGGCTGGCTTTTTCGGTGGCGATGTTCACCACGGCGGTGACATCGGGAAGTTCGTTGAGGGATTTTTCCAGGCGCGCAGAGCAGGATGCGCAACGCATCCCGGCGATCTGCAATTCGGCGTGTTCTGTCAGTTCAGTCATGGCACGCCGAATCTACCACGATTTACAGCGGACGTTTGATGCTCACAGCGCCGCGCAACTGGCCGGGCTTGTAGCCGGTGGCCTGGTCATGCGGATAATCTTCGGACAGACGGGCCTGAACGGCAGGCTGAATGTCGTCCTTGCCGCCGTGGCAGGCGACACAGCCGGGTTGCAGCACGATACCTTTCACGTAGCGCAGGTATTTGCCGTTCGGCTCCTTCACGATCTCGATGACTTCCAGCGTTTCGGGTTTCGCACCTTTGGCCAGCTGTTTTTCCATCTTCTTCAAAGCCTTCTGCTCCCATGCGTCGGGCGTGCCCAGCATGGGGTTGCGTACCTTGAGCGAGACGCGTGTCAGCTTGATGCCTTGCTGGCGCGAGATGTCGCCTGCCAGCTTCGGTGCGATCTCCTTGCACACCTTGATGGCGGAATCGGGACCGCCTTCCATGACGGCCTTTTTGTTCTCGGCCATCAGTTGTTGCATGAACGGGCCGATCACGGCGCGGCTTTCTTCACGGTATTTGTCCAGCTTGTCTGCCAGCGCTGGTGCGGTCAGCGCGAGCAGGGCGATCATCAGCATTGATTTCTTCATGGCTATTCCTTGTATAAAAAAATGCCCGGCCGTAGCCGGGCAAGTCTGGGGAAATGTCGTTTACTTCTTCTCTGTGGAGCAGGTGCTCAAGCCAAAGATCGCGTAGGCAGGACAGAAACCGAAGATGCCGGTCAGCAAAGGCACCACACCGATCCAGCCCCATACGCCGATAGTCCCGGTTGCTGTCAGACCGATCAAAGCCAGGCCGGCCAGTACACGCAATCCACGATCGATACCACCTTCATTGCATTTCATTTTCATCTCCTTGTTGTTGATTACTACTCCGATTTCAATTGCCATGCCGCATGGCAAGCCACACAGCTGGAAAGGGTGTTGCTCAACTTGTTCAGGATGTCTGCGGCAGGCTTTCCACTCGCGGCATCCTGTGCGATCTCATCCATGGCACGATGCACACTCATGCCCAGTTCCTTGAACGACATGGGCAGTTTGGCCATCAAGGCGGGGTTCACATCGGCAGCAGAGCCCATGCCGGAAGCACGCGCTGCCTGGGCAACCTCGGCCATATCCTTTTTATCCAGTCCGGCCAGTATTCCCTGTGTGGAACCCAGTAATCCGCGCATCTCCATCAGCACCAGTTCACGCTCGGCAGGTTGCAGCATGATGGCGTTGCGCTGGCCTTCGACGGCAGCGGTATTGCCCTTGATGAAGAACCAGCCGAACACTGCGGCACTGACGATCCAAAGAATGATGGCGAATGAAGCAAGCTTGCTGGTTTTCATGTTTTGCATCCTGCGTGGAATGTGGCGCATCTTAGGCAGCGCATCCCGGACTGTCTGTGAGAAACATCACACTTGAGTGCACGACTGTTTCCTGTTTCAATCCATGCCCATTACGCACTTGGGGGAATCATGGGGCAGGCAAGCATAGGCATCATCGGCGGCAGTGGTGTTTACGACATCGCGGGGTTGGAGAACAAGCGCTGGGAAAAGGTCGAATCCTCTTTCGGGGAACCATCCGACGAATTGCTGTTCGGTGAGTTGCATGGTGTGAAGCTGGCCTTTCTGCCGCGTCACGGGCGCGGTCACAAGATCCCGCCATCCGATATCAACTTCCGCGCCAACATCGACGTGTTGAAGCGTGTCGGATGTACGGACGTGATCTCGGTCAGTGCGGTCGGCTCGCTGCGCGAACATCTTTCACCCGGCACCTTCGTCATCGTCGACCAGTTCATCGATCGAACTTTCGCGCGCGAAAAATCTTTCTTCGGCAACGGACTGGTGGCCCATGTCTCCATGGCGCATCCGGTTTGCGGACGCCTGGGCGAGCATATCGAGACCGCCGCCATCGAGGCCGGCATTCCGGTCATGCGTGGCGGCACCTATCTGGTGATGGAAGGTCCGCAGTTCTCCACGCTGGCCGAATCCGAGCTGTACCGCCAGTGGGGCTGCGACGTGATCGGCATGACCAACATGCCGGAAGCAAAGCTCGCGCGCGAGGCCGAGCTTTGCTACGCCACCGTAGCCATGGTCACCGACTACGACTGCTGGCATCCCAACCATGACGATGTCACCGTGGACCAGATCATCCAGGTGCTGCTGGCCAATGCCGACAAGGCGCGCACACTGGTCAAACACGCCGTGCCGCATATCGGTTCGGACAAACAGGCCTGCGAGTGCGGTTGTCGCAGCGCATTGCAGCACGCACTCATCACCGCGCCGGAAGCACGCGATGCCGAGATGAAGCAGAAGCTGCAAGCCATTGCCGGGCGCGTCCTCAAGTGAACGAGCAGACGTTGCGCGCAGCCTTGCTGCATACCTCGCGCCGCATGGTCGAGCTGGGCCTCAATCGCGGCACGGCAGGCAATGCCTCGCTGCGCTGCGGTGACGACATCCTCATCACACCTTCCGCGCTGCCTGTGGCCGAGATGACGGAAGCCGACCTGGTGCTGATAGATAAGACAGGCAAGGTGCTGCAAGGCCGCAAGCCCTCCAGCGAATGGCGTTTCCACTGCGACATCCTCAATGCCCGGCCCGAGATCGGCGCCGTGCTGCACATGCATTCCACCTACGCCACCACCATGGCCTGCCTGGGCAAGGACGTGTCCGCAGTGCATTACCACATCGCCATCGCAGGCGGCGACAGCATCCGTTGCACGCCGTACACCATCTTCGGCGAGCAGAATCTGTCCGACCTCGCACTGGAAGCGCTGCGCGACCGCAAGGCCTGCCTGCTCGGCAACCACGGCATGATCGCATTGGGTAAAGACCTCGACGAAGCGCTGTCCGTCGCGCACGAGGTCGAGTTCCTGTGCGAGATCTACTGGCGCACACTCTCGGCAGGTACGCCGAACATTCTCACCGCACAGCAGATGCACGATGTGCAAGCCAAATTCATCGAATATAAAAAACGGAGTTGAAATGCCAGTTAAGTCCAGAGTCCGCACCGTTCCGCATTACCCCAAGCAAGGCATCATGTTCCGCGACATCACCACTGTACTCAAAGACCCGGTCGGCCTGCGCGCCACCATAGACGAACTGGTGCGCAGATATAAGGACGTGAAGATCGACAAGATCGCCGGCATCGAATCGCGCGGCTTCATCCTCGGTGCACCGCTGGCTTACGCACTGGGCAAAGGCTTCGTGCCCATCCGCAAGAAAGGCAAACTGCCGTCAGAAGTCATCGGCCACGACTACGAACTCGAATACGGCACCGACCGCATCGAGATCCACACCGACGCGATCAGCAAGGGCGAAAAAGTGTTGCTGGTGGACGACCTCATCGCCACAGGCGGCACCGCCGAAGCCGCCTGCATCCTGATCGAGAAGATGGGCGGGCATGTGGTCGAATGCGCTTTCATGATCGACCTGCCGGACATAGGCGGCCGGGCCAGATTGGAGAAACGCGAACACAAGGTGTTTGCGTTGTGTGAGTTCGAGGGAGATTGAGGAGCAAAGAGCGATGAGTTCAAACGCTTTTCAGATTTTTCAGCATTCGATTCAGGACGCGAATGAACTTCTAAATCACTTTGATGGATTGAATAAGAATCCTCCGCCCCCTAATGCTGAAGTCTTAAAACGCGCAAGCCTTGTTATGGCGTTGGCCGCTTTGGAAACCTATTTTGAGGATCGTATTGTAGAGGCGGTATCCGACATGGCCGATGCCAGTTCAAACAGTGGTTATCTAGTAGATTTTTATATTTCTTCTTTGGAAAACGACTTGAAGTATTTCCATACCCCAAGCGTTGACAGAGTTCGCACAATTTTCCAGAAATACCTTGGGATTGATATTACTGAGGGCTGGGCTTGGAATCATTTTGAACCCAGTAGAGCTAAATCTGAACTAAATAAGATCGCCAAAAAGCGTGGCGATATTGCACATCGTTCTTTACGACCACAAGCGGGAAACCCAACTCCACATGCCGTAACCAGAGATGAGCTACGGAAACACATCCGATTCGTATGTGATCTAGTTGATGCAACCGATAAATATTTACAGAGTAAAGTTCTACACTTGGCTTAGTAGCTATTCTTAATTATTTTTGTGAGTTCAATGAAAATCGAAACCCTGCGCTGGTTCAATAACCGGCTGGAGATGATAGATCAGCGCGTCTTGCCCGCTGAATTCGAATACCTGAGTTATTACACCGCCGCTTCAGTGGCGGAGGGCATACGCAAGATGGTGGTGCGTGGTGCGCCGGCCATCGGCGTGGCAGCGGCTTATGGTGTGGCGCTGGAGGCATTGCGTTTGCAGGATGAAAGCGGGGACGGGTTCAAGTCCGGTATGGAAGAGGGCTTCAAGGTGCTGGCAGCCAGCCGCCCGACAGCGGTGAACCTGTTCTGGGCCTTGCAGCGCATGCGCGGGGTTTGGGAAAGCGTGGAGGGACAGTCACCCAGGCAGATTGCGGCTCGTTTGTTGGCCGAGGCGCACGAAGTGCTGGCCGAGGACATTCGCATCAACAAGGCGATGGGCGCGAACGGCGCGGCCTTGCTGAAAGACGGGACTCGCGTGCTGACGCATTGCAATGCGGGTGCGTTGGCGACAGCGGGCTGGGGCACGGCACTGGGGGTATTCCGCTCTGCTGTCGATGCGGGCAAGAAAATCTCGGTGATTGCCGATGAGACGCGGCCTTTCCTGCAAGGGGCGCGGTTGACGGCATGGGAGATGGTGCAGGAAAGTATTCCGGTGACGCTCATTACCGACAACATGGCCGGTCACCTGATGGCGCACGGCGAGATCGATGCGGTGGTAGTAGGCACGGATCGCGTGGCGGCCAATGGCGACGTGGCGAACAAGATCGGTACTTATATGGTGGCGGTGCTGGCGAAGCGGCACAACATCCCGTTCTATGTGGCCTGTCCGTTGTCGACCATCGATCTGAACATTGCTTCCGGCAAGGACATCCCCATCGAGGAGCGTGCGGTAGATGAGGTGAAGGGTTTCCGCGACTATCACTGGGCGGCGGAAGGGGTGAAGATCCGCAATCCTGCCTTCGATGTAACTCCGGCCGAACTAGTGACGGGACTCATCACCGAAAAGGGCGTAGTGCTGAACCCGGACGAGCAGGGCATCCGCAAGTTGTTCGACTGACCGTGACTGCCTGCCGCGCTGGATGCCGCGCACCGCATGGCATCCGGGGCAGGTCGGGCAGTTTCTCGGCCATATTCTTTAAATAGCTGTTTCCATTGGCGCATTCCTTTGGTACAATCCGCGCCGTTTTCAGATGGGCCTTGAGCCCGTTTTTTATTTGTGGGATCGAATATGGACGTTGCGAATCTGGTTGAAACGACGCTGGCCGGTATGGGCTACGAGCTGGTCGACCTGGAATTGTCCGGACGCGGCTTGATGCGCGTGTTCATGGACAAGCCGGACGGCATCTCGGTCGAGGATTGCGAGCGCGTGAGCAATCAGCTGGTGCGCCTGTTCACGGTGGAAGGTGTGGAATATGAGCGCCTTGAGGTCTCTTCACCGGGGCTGGACAGGGTGGTCAAGAAAGAAGCGGACTTCGTGCGCTTCAAGGGGCAGAAGGCGAAGTTCAAGATGCGTCTGCCCGTGAACGGTAGCAAACAGTTGGTGGGCATCATCGGTGAGTTGAAGGATGGTGTGTTGCAACTGGATATGGCGGGCAGCTCGGTGGAGATCGAGTTGTCGAATGTGGACAAGGCCCGTTTGGTGCCGGTTTTTTGATTTGATGCAGTCGGAGAATAGCGATGAGTCGTGAAGTTCTATTGTTGGTGGATGCCCTGGCACGTGAAAAGAACGTGGACAAGGAGATCGTGTTCGGTGCGCTGGAGTCCGCTCTGGCCTCTGCAACCAAGAAGCGTTTCGTGGAAGAAGAAGCCGATGTGCGCGTCAGCATCGACCGTGAATCCGGCGAATACGAGTCTTTCCGTCGCTGGGAAGTGATGGACGACGAGACTTTCGAAACGCCCGAGCTGCACATCAAGCTTGAGGAAGCGCAGAAGCGCGATCCCGAGATCGAAATGGGCGGGTTCATCGAAGAGCCGCTGGAGAACATCGATTTCGGTCGTATCGGTGCGCAGGCAGCCAAGCAGGTCATCTTCCAGAAGATCCGCGACGCCGAGCGCGAACAGATCCTGGCTGACTTCATGGAGCGCAACGAGCATCTGGTATCCGGCACGATCAAGCGTATCGAGCGCGGCAATGCCATCATCGAATTCGGCAAGATCGAGGCCCTGTTGCCGCGTGACCAGATGATCCCGAAAGAGAACCTGCGTGTCGGCGACCGCGTGCGTGCTTATCTGCTGCGCGTTGATCGCACCGTGCGCGGCCCGCAGATCATCCTGTCGCGTATCACCACCGAATTCCTGAAGAAGCTGTTCGAACTGGAAGTGCCGGAGATCGAAGAAGGCATCCTGGAGATCGTCAGCGCATCCCGTGACCCGGGTTCGCGCGCCAAGATCGCGGTACGTACCAACGATCAGCGTCTGGATCCCATCGGCACCTGCGTCGGCATGCGCGGTTCGCGCGTGCAGGCCGTGACCACCGAACTGGCCGGCGAGCGTGTGGACATCATCCTGTGGTCCGACGATCCTGCGACTTTCGTCATCAATGCATTGGCTCCGGCTGAAGTCACCAGCATCGTTGTGGACGAAGAGAAGCACAGCATGGATGTGGTGGTGGAAGAAGAGAACCTGGCGCAAGCCATCGGCCGCGGCGGTCAGAACGTACGTCTGGCGACCGAGTTGGCAGGTTGGGAGATCAACCTGATGACGGTCGAGCAATCTGCCGAAAAGAACGAGCAGGAATTCGCAGTGATCCGCGACTTGTTCGTGGAGAAACTGGATGTAGACGAGGAAGTTGCCGACATCCTGGTGCAGGAAGGTTTCAATACACTGGAAGAAGTGGCTTATGTGCCGTTGGAAGAGATGCTGGAGATCGAGGCATTCGACGAAGCGACTGTGGAAGAGCTGCGCAGCCGCGCACGCAATTCATTGCTGACTGCGGCTATCGCCAATGAAGAGCAGGTCGAGCACAACATCGAAGACCTGCTGAAGATCGAAGGCATGGATGCTGATACAGCCCGTACGCTGGCCGGTAAAGGTGTGGGCACGCAGGACGACCTGGCCGACCTCGATACCGACGAGCTGATGGAAATGACCGGCATGGACGGTGAACGTGCCAACCAGTTGATCATGACGGCGCGTGCGCCATGGTTTGAATGAGTAGAGCCTCTGGGCTGAAGGAAAGTAATGGGAAAAATCAATGTCGCTCAATTCGCCGGGGAACTCGGTCTTCCGGTCGAACTGCTGCTGGAACAGCTGCAGTCGGCCGGTGTCGACAAGAAGAAGGACTCCGATCCGATATCCGAACAAGATAAAGCGAAGCTGCTGGAGCATCTGCGCAGCGCGCATGGTGGCGGCAAGAGCAAGATCACGGTGACACGCCGCGAGACGACGGCGATCAAGAAAGCGGACAGCAGTGGCAAGTCGCGCACCATTCAGGTCGAAGTGCGCAAGAAACGCACCATTGCACCTCCAACCGAGAAGCCTGAAGTTGCCGCACCTGTGGCAACGCCTGAAGCGGTGGCTGAGGCGCCGGCCAAGCCTAAACAAGTACTGGACGAAGCGGAAAAACTGGCTCGCGAAGAAGAAGCGCGCCAGCTGGCTGAACTGGCCGCACGTCAGGCGGCCGATCTGGAAGCCAAGCAAGCGCGCAACAAGCGCAAGGTAGCAGCGGCCGAGCCGAAGCCGGAACCGGTTGCTGAAGAAAAGCCTGCGACAGTAGCTGAACCGGTAGCCGCAGCAGCTGCAGCCGCCGCACCGGAAGGCACCTTGCACAAGCCGACATTGCGCCCGGGCGACAAGGTTGCCCGACCTTCCAGAAAAGCCGAGAAGGCTGCACCCAAAGATAGTCCGTGGGATGAGTCCGGCCACAAGAAACGCCCGGCATCCCGCAGCACCGATACCCGCGGTGGCGTGACAGCAAGACCGGGCTCAATGCGTGCCGGTCGTCACGACAAACACAGCAAGACAGAGGCTGCACATGCGTTCTCGCTGCCGACCGAACCGATCGTGCAGGAAGTCACCATTCCGGAAACCATCTCTGTTGCGGAACTGGCACAGAAGATGTCCATCAAGGCTGCCGAGATCATCAAGGCACTGATGAAGATGGGCTCCATGGTGACCATCAACCAGGTGCTGGATCAGGAGACTGCGATGATCGTGGTCGAAGAGATGGGCCACAAGGCCATCGCTGCCAAGCCGGACGATCCCGATGCCTTCCTGATGGAAGAAACCGCACACGAGGATGCTGTGATGGAGCCGCGTGCACCGGTAGTGACCGTGATGGGTCACGTCGACCACGGTAAGACCTCCTTGCTGGACTACATCCGCCGTACCCGCGTCGCCTCTGGCGAAGCAGGGGGCATTACACAGCACATCGGTGCGTATCACGTGGATACGCCGCGCGGCATGGTTACTTTCCTGGATACCCCGGGTCACGAGGCGTTCACCGCCATGCGTGCTCGCGGCGCGCAGGCGACCGATATCGTGGTGCTGGTGTGCGCCGCCGATGATGGCGTGATGCCGCAGACCAAGGAAGCGATCCACCATGCCAAGGCGGCAGAAGTGCCGCTGGTCGTGGCGATCACCAAGATCGACAAGCCGGATGCGAATTCCGAGCGCGTACGTCAGGAACTGGTGGCGGAAGGCGTCGTGCCCGAAGATTGGGGTGGTGACAGCATGTTCGTCGAAGTCTCGGCCAAGACCGGACAAGGCATCGATGCCTTGCTGGAAGGCATTCTGTTGCAGGCCGAAGTGCTGGAATTGAAAGCCGCCAAGAACACCAGTGCCAAGGGCGTGGTGGTTGAAGCGCGTCTGGATAAAGGCAAGGGCGCTGTGGCGACCATGCTGGTGCAGTCCGGTACGCTGAAGCGCGGCGATGCGGTGCTGGTCGGTTCTGTTTCCGGCCGTGTGCGCGCCATGCTGGACGAAAACGGTAAAGCAGTGACCGAAGCTGGACCGTCCATCCCGGTCGAGATCCAGGGCTTGTCGGAAGTGCCGGATGCCGGTGCTGACTTCCTGGTGCTGGCTGACGAAAAGAAAGCGCGTGAAATCGCGCTGTTCCGCCAGGGCAAGTATCGTGACGTGAAGCTGGCCAAACAGCAGGCAGCCAAGCTGGAGAACATGTTCGAACAGATGGGCGAGGGCGAAGTGCGCACCTTGCCACTGATCGTGAAGGCGGACGTACAGGGTTCCATCGAAGCAATCGCTGGTTCCCTGCAGAAGCTGTCCACCAACGAAGTGAAGGTCAGCATCATTCACAGCGGCGTGGGCGGCATCTCCGAGTCCGACATCAATCTGGCACTGGCTTCCAAGGCCGTTGTCATCGGCTTCAACACCCGCGCAGATGCGTCTGCGCGCAAGCTGGCCGAAGCCTCTGGCGTGGACATCCGTTACTACAACATCATCTATGCGATGGTGGACGAGATCAAAGCGGCGTTGTCTGGCATGCTGGCGCCCGAGAAGAAGGAAAGCGTCATCGGTATGGTCGAGATCCGTCAGGTCTACCACATCTCCAAGGTGGGTACCGTGGCTGGATGTTACGTTACCGAGGGCATGGTCAAGCGTGGTTCCAGCGTACGCGTGTTGCGCAACAACGTGGTGATTCATACCGGCGAACTGGATTCGCTGAAGCGCTTCAAGGACGATGTGAAGGAAGTGAAGTCCAACTTCGAGTGCGGTCTGTCGCTGAAGGGTTTCAACGACCTGGAAGTCGGCGATTTCCTGGAAGTGTTCGAGATCGTGGAAGTGGCGCGAGCCCTGTAAATGGCGAAGGACTTTTCCCGAACCGACCGTATCTCAGAACAGATCCAGCGCGAACTGGCGGAACTGATCCGCCTGGAAGTGAAGGATCCGCGCGTAAGTCGTGTGACGCTGACCGGCGTCAGCGTCACCAACGATCATGCGCACGCCAAGGTGTTCTATACCTCGCTGGAAGGCGGCACCGAGCAGTTGCAGAAGGGGCTGGAGCGCGCTTCCGGCTTCCTGCGTAGCCAACTGGCCAAATCCATGAAACTGCGCATCACCCCTCAGCTGCATTTTGTCTACGATGAATCCATCGAACGCGGTGCGCATTTGTCCCAATTGATCGACCAAGCGGTGGCCAGTGACAAGAAAGACTGAGCAGGTCCGCCGTATCAAGCGCCAACTCGATGGCGTGCTGTTGTTCGACAAACCACTGGAACTCAGCTCCAACACCGCAATGCAGAAGGTGCGCTGGCTGTTCCGTGCGGAAAAGGCCGGGCATACCGGTACGCTCGATCCGCTCGCAACCGGCTTATTGCCGATCTGCTTCGGCGAGGCGACCAAATTCACCCATGCCTTGCTGGATGCCGACAAGCGTTATCGCGCCACGATCCGGCTCGGTCAGCGTACGACTACCGGTGATGCCGAAGGCGAGGTTATCGAAGAACGCCCGGTGACGGTGGATGAAGCGCAGATCAGGCAGATCCTGCAGCGTTTCACCGGCGAAATATCGCAACTGCCCCCCATGCACAGTGCACTGAAACATCAGGGTAAACCGCTGTACGAATACATGCGCAAAGGCGAGGTGATCGAGCGCGAGACCCGTCAGGTGTTCATACACGAGCTGAATCTGGAACGCTACGCAGAACTGGAGCTGGATATCGATGTGCTGTGCAGCAAGGGTACCTATATCCGTACCTTGGCTGAGGACATCGGCGAGGCATTGGGCTGCGGAGGATATCTGATTGCATTGCGTCGTACCGGCATCGGGGAATTCGATCTGGATGCGGCACATACCTTGCCTGAACTGGAGGCCCTGGATGAAGCGGGTCGCGACAGTCTGCTATTGCCTGTAGACAGCCTGATCCAAAACTTTCCGGCCATGACGCTGGATGCCGTACAGGCGGGTCGTATGGCGCAAGGACAGCGACTGGGACTGCGGGATGAGCATCCTGACGGCAAGCGACGCCTGTACTCGGATGGCAAGTTCATCGGTCTGGGGGAACTGGTCAGCGGGCGGCTGTCCCCGTACCGGCTTTTATCTGGCATTGCCCGCATGGCGTCAGTGCCTAAATCAGCTTGAGCGGGATACCCATTCAAGTGTAGAATGCCGCACTTTTTTTATTACCACACCTTTTTAACTGGAGAAGAAGTCAATGTCTATTACCGCCGCTCAAAAATCGCAGATCGTGACTGACTATCAGCGCGCCAAAGGCGATACAGGCTCCCCCGAAGTACAAGTAGCCCTGATGACGGCACGTATCAACTACCTGACCGAACACTTCAAGGAGCACAACAAGGATCACCACTCCCGTCGCGGTCTGCTGCGTTTGGTGAGCCGCCGTCGCAAGCTGCTCGACTACCTGAAGAGCAAGAACGAAGAAGGTTACAAGGCACTGATCCAGCGCCTCGAACTGCGCAAGTAATAGTGCAATAAAGCGGGTCGCAAATGCGGCCCGCTTCGTTTTGGCGTGTCGATCCGCCCGCATCCGTACAACTACAAGAGAGGTCTACTTTGAGCCACTATAAAAAAACACTGAGCTACGGTAATCATCAACTGACTTTGGAGACCGGCGAGATCGCACGCCAGGCCAGCGGCGCCGTCATGGTGAGTCTGGGCGACACATCGGTGCTGGTCACCGTGGTCGGTCGCAAGGATGCAAAGCCCGACCAGGACTTTTTCCCGCTGACCGTCGATTACCAGGAACGCACTTATGCCGCAGGCAAGATCCCGGGCAGCTTCTTCAAGCGTGAAGGCCGTCCGAGCGAAAAAGAGATCCTGACTTCGCGCCTGATCGACCGTCCGCTGCGTCCGCTGTTCCCCGAGAGCTTCTACAACGAAGTACAGATCGTGGCGACCGTGATGTCTTCCGATCCGCAGATCGATGCCGACATCCCCGCGATGATCGGTGCGTCCGCTGCACTGGCGATCTCCGGCATCCCCTTCGACGGCCCGATCGGCGCAGCCCGCGTGGGTTATGTCAACGGCCAATACCTGCTGAACCCCAGCAAGGACGAACTGGCGACTTCCCAACTGGACCTGGTGGTCGCGGGTACTTCGCAAGCCGTGCTGATGGTCGAGTCCGAAGCACAGCAACTGTCCGAAGAAGTGATGCTGGGCGCTGTCGTGTTCGGTCACGATCAGATGCAGACTGTGATCAATGCCATCAACGAGATGGCTTCCGAAGTCGGTCAGGACGACTGGGACTGGACACCGGCAGCCAAGAACGATGCGCTGATCGCACGCATCAACGAACTGGCAGAGAGCGACCTGAAGGCAGCTTATGCAGTGCGTGAGAAGCAGGCTCGTACACAGCAAGTCGGCGACATCCACGGCAAGGTGATGGAAGCGCTGGCCGTGCCCGAGTTCGAGAACGTTTCCAAGAACGAGATCAACGAACTGTTCAGCGCACTGGAAGCCAAGATCGTGCGTGGTCAGATCCTGAGCGGCGAGCCGCGTATCGACGGCCGCGACACACGCACCGTGCGTCCGATCACCATCCGCACCGGCGTGTTGCCGCGTGCTCACGGTTCCGTGCTGTTCACCCGCGGCGAGACACAGGCGCTGGTGGTGGCGACGCTGGGTTCCATGCGCGATGCTCAGAAGATCGACGCGCTGGAAGGTGAATACACCGACCGCTTCATGCTGCACTACAACTTCCCGCCGTACTCCACAGGCGAGACCGGCCGCGTCGGTACACCGAAGCGCCGCGAGATCGGCCACGGCCGTCTGGCCAAACGTGCACTGGTGGCTGTGCTGCCGGGCGAAGAGGAATGCGGCTACGCGATCCGCGTGGTGTCCGAGATCACCGAGTCCAACGGTTCCAGCTCCATGGCTTCCGTATGCGGCGGCTGTCTGTCGCTGATGGATGCAGGCGTACCGGTCAAGGATCACGTGGCAGGTATCGCCATGGGCCTGATCAAGGACGGCGGCCGTTTCGCTGTGCTGACCGACATTCTGGGCGACGAGGATCACCTGGGTGACATGGACTTCAAGGTGGCAGGTACCGAGAACGGCATCACCGCACTGCAGATGGACATCAAGATCAACGGCATCACCAAGGAGATCATGCAGGTCGCACTGAGCCAGGCTCAGGAAGGCCGCAAGC